>CAYFLP010000185.1:0-4669 GCA_964344045.1 uncultured Bifidobacteriaceae bacterium | reverse complement strand
TCAATCAAGCACAACCTCTCCAGCGTCATCTTCTCCCTCGAGATGAGCCGCAACGAGATCGTCATGCGCTTGCTGTCTGCCGAGGCGCAAGTTCCCTTGCACCACATGCGCGCGGGCACGATGAGCGACGCCGACTGGAAGAAGCTTGCGACCAAGATGGGCGTGGTCAGTGAAGCACCACTCTTCATTGACGATTCGCCGAACATGACGCTCATGGAGATCCGCGCCAAGTGCCGCCGGCTCAAGCAGCGACATGACCTTCGGCTCGTCATAGTCGACTACCTGCAGCTCATGACAAGTGGCAAGAAGGTCGAGAGCCGGCAGCAGGAGGTCTCGGAGTTCTCGCGTTCGCTGAAGCTGCTCGCAAAGGAACTGGAAGTCCCCGTCATAGCCATCAGCCAGCTGAACCGCGGCCCCGAACAGCGAACCGACAAGAAGCCGATGATGTCGGACCTTCGCGAATCCGGCTGCCTACCGGCATCCACGCGCATCATCCGTGCCGACACGGGCGCCGAAGTCACGATGGGGGAGTTGCTCGAATCAGGAGCGCGAGACATCCCTGTCTGGTCGCTGGACGATTCACTGCGTTACGTCGAGCGCACTATGACGCACGTATTCCCAACGGGCCGCAAGGAAGTCTTCCGGCTCCGTACCGCCTCCGGACGCATCCTTGAGGCAACAGCCAACCATCCCCTGCTCACCTACGCAGGATGGCAGCCACTCGGCAGCCTCGACACAGGTGCGCGCATAGCCATCCCGCGCCACGTGCCTGCACCGGAGCAGGAAACCGTCTGGCCCGATGACAAGGTCATCGTCCTGGCTCACATGATTGGCGATGGATCAGTGTTGCCGCGTCAGCCGATTCGCTATGCCACGAAAGACCCGGCCAACCTGCTGGCCGTAACGGAAAGCGGGACTCGGGCATTCCCTGTCCGTGTAAGCATTGATGACTACGAGCAAGCTCGATGCACGACAGTTCGCTTCGCAAGCATCAGGCCGGTGACGCACGGTGTGCGCAATCCCATGGCAAAGTGGTTCGACTCGCTAGGACTATTTGGCAAGAGAAGCCACGAAAAGTTCGTGCCTGAGGATGTTTTCTCCTTGCCTAAGCGACAAATTGCTCTTTTCCTGAGGCACCTCTGGGCCACCGATGGCTCGATAACTATCAACAAGTCGGGGCGTGGTGGCCGCATCTACTATGCGACAACCAGTCGAAGGCTCGCTGATGACGTCACGCGGCTCCTCTTGCGCTTCGGAATCAATGCGCGCATTCGGACTGCTCGCAAGGCCGGCTATCGCGACGGCTACCACGTGGATATCTCTGGCGGCGCTGACCAGAAGGTATTCCTCCGTCGCATCAATGCTCACGGTGCACGTGGCCTGATCGGAAACGAGTTGCTCGCGCGCCTAGAGGGCATGCCCGAGAACACAAACCGCGACACACTTCCCAAGGAAGTGTGGACCCGCGTTCGAGAAATCATCAGCGAGAAGGGCATGAGCCAGCGCGAATTCCAGTCGGAACTCGGTACTCAGTATTGCGGGAGCACGCTTTGGAAGGCGGCACCGAGTCGTGAGCGCCTGGGCCGTGTAGCGGCCGTGCTCGATTCTGAGGAACTGGAGCTACTGGCGACAAACGACGTGTACTGGGACGAGATCATCGGCATTGAAGCTCTTGGAGAGATGGACGTCTTCGACGCTGAAGTACTCGGTACGCACAACTTCATTGCGGATGGCGTCGTCGTTCACAACTCACTCGAGCAGGATGCGGACATGGTGATCCTGCTGCATCGTGAGGATGCCTACGAGAAGGAATCACCCCGTGCAGGCGAGGCTGACTTCATCGTCGCGAAGCACCGCAACGGTCCGACTTCGACCGTGACCGTGGCCTTCCAGGGGCACTACAGCCGCTTCGTCGACATGGCGCAGACCTAGTGACGACAGTGCCCGTGCCTGGCTTTTCGACGGCCGTTCGCGAACGTACATGCCTCGCGGGAACGCGCTGAACCCTGCCTGCCGCACGAACGGCCCACGAATGCCTGTGGGGGAGCATCCTTCCGGATGCTCCCCCACAGACTGTTTCGCTCGGGTGGTAATGCCTCGTGACCGCGACTACTTCTTGATCTTCGCCGCGGGATTGATCTGGTAGGTGTTGTAGAGCTGGTCGTTGACGACCTGGGTCTGGCCGGCTGCGGTCAGCGTCAGGTCCTTCTTGAGCCGGCGCACGCGGTAGTCCCAGCCCTTGGGAAGCTTGAGCAGCGGCTTGATGTTGTCGAGCTTCTTGATCGTCAGCGGGACGACCAGATCGGTGTAGGACTGCATCACGTAGACGTTGCCCTGCGGATCGATCAGTTCGTAGACCTTGCGATGTGCCTTGAACACATACGTAGTGCTGCGATCGATGGTGTTCGGGGAGTACAGCTTCGAGCCGACGGCTGCGGTTCCGGCCGGCAGCGGAATGAGGGCCTTGAGGCCCAGCTCCATGCCGTTGACGGTCAAGGTGTCGGGCGACGAGGAGTTTCCGCCGTCGGACTTGATGGTGTCCATGACCCAAAAGCGCCGGCCGTTCAGCGAAGCCGACGTGGCCTGGCCGGTGCTGCCGTACTGCGCGTTGTATGCATCGATCACGTTCTGCTCGGTGATCGTGTCCCAGGTGCTCGCCGGGCAGGTGTTGAAGCCGAGCGTGTTGAAGACATGCTCCGTGGTCACGCCGTCAGACACGACGTCGGGAATGAGCTCGCAGTAGGGGAAATCGCGTACGTCGGAGGGGACATTGCCGGCCGGGACCGCGGCGAAGGCCGGTGCAGCGCCCGCCAGGCCGAGGGCGAGGGTGCCAGCGGCGAGGCCGATGGCGGTGAGGCGACGTGCTGTGCGCATGGGAATCCTTCTCATAGTTCGATTCGTACGCTTCAGGATATTCAGTGGTGTGGGTGCCTCGTAAACCGTGGTTCCACGGGATGCTCACGATTGCGGGTGTGACATAGACAACGTGTTTATGCATCCTGGCGTGCGACATTCCCGGTTTCGACTTGGGAAATCGGCGGTCAGGGGTGACACTGGAGGCTCACCGTCGAGGGCCGCCCTCGATCAGCCTCAGCAGGGAGACGGCTTGATGCGCTTTGCCCCCGTGAGCCGGAGGCTCATGGCAGTAGCAGCATCCGGCGTGCTGGCGGCCGTGGCAATCGTTGCCGGTGCAGGCAGCGGTACAGCCGTGCCGGCCGCCGACATCAACCAGGTGGCGGCTCAGGTGCGCGACCTGCAGATGCAGGCGTCCGCAGCGCACGAGGATGCGCTCAAGGCGGAGAACGACCTCGCCAATGTCCGGCAGAGGCTCGGCAGCGTGCAGGACAAGCTCCACCGCCAGCGCAATGAGCTGACCACTCGCGAGGCGACTCTCGGGGATCTCGCCCGGTCCATCTATGCCTCGGGCGGCATTGACCCCACCTTGCAGGTGCTCCTTGCCGAGGATCCCGTGTCCTTCCTGGCCCAGGCCTCGGTGATCGATCGCGTGGCTGCGAGCCAGGCCGATCAGATTCGCCAGACGCAGACCAGCCGCCTTCGTCTCGCGCAGACCGAGGCAGAGGCGACCGATCAGGAGACCCAGGCCAAGGCCCTCGAGGACGCCAAGAGCGCCGCCGAGGCACAGGTCAACGACAAGCTCGACCAGGCACAGGCCCTGCTCGCGACCTTGAAGCAGGAGGAGCGGGATCGCATCGCTCGCCTGGAGGCCGAGCATCGCCTGCAGCAGGCCGAGCAGGCCCGGGCTGCGGCCGCCGCGGCGGCCGCCGTCGCGGCGAGCGGCTCGGGCGGCGGAGGCGGCGGAGCCGAGGCCTCCGGCGGCGGCTACTCCGGTGGCTCGCGAGCTGCGGCTGCCGTGCAGTACGCGTTGTCGCAGGTCGGCGATCCCTATTCCTACAGCGCAAACCCGCCATCATCGTGGGATTGCTCGAAGCTGACCGCCGCGGCCTGGGGCCAGGCGGGAGTGGGGCTGACCGCACTGAGCTATGCCCAGTGGGATCAGACGCAGCATGTTCCGGTCGACCAGATTCAGCCGGGCGACCTGGTCTTCTACTTCGGAGGCGGCGCGCACCACGTCGCGATCTACGTGGGCAACGGCAAGATGGTCAGTGCGTCGAATCCCTCGGACGGTGTCGAGATCACCGACTTCCTCGGCCCTTGGTACAAGGAGCGCTTCAGCGGCGTGGGCCGAGTCGTCGGCTAGGCACTGCCTTCGGGGGCTTTCGCCCGGCCCGGGTCGCCCTTCAGCCGGATGTCGTTCGACGCGTCGGCGACCGTGCAGCACGTGGATGCCTTGACCCGTCCCGTGATCGCACCGATGGCAAGTGCGGCGGTCGCAAGGGCGACGATGACGCCGAGCGCGTAGATCACCGCATCAGGATAGGGGTGCAGAGCCCTTTCGCGCCTCCGGTTGCGAGCGCCACTCGATGACTGCGCGACCTCCGTCGGTGAGGTCCAGCAGATGTCCGCTTCCGACGGCATCCGGCGCGGCACTGCTGCGGGGGCAGTTGACCAGGATTGACCCGGGCGACAAGAGCACGGCGATGTCGAGCCCGGAGGAGGCCTGGCCATCGCGCACGGCCTCCTGCACGAACCGCACGGCGGACTCGAGGTCGGGGCTGGTCGAGATGTCGCCGCTGACGGAGATGCGCAA
>CAYFLP010000184.1:0-4733 GCA_964344045.1 uncultured Bifidobacteriaceae bacterium | reverse complement strand
GCCAGGACGGCTATCGGCACGCGGGCCGTCACTGCGATGACAGCCTCGTGGGGCCACCCCCTGCGCACCTCGCCGTCGGCAACCCACCCGAGCTCATGCACCCGGGCTGCGGCCGCGTCGGTGTCGACCCGGGCGAGCTGCACGCCCATGGGGATGGCTGCAGCGGCGAGGACCTCGTCGGCGGCTGTCCCCTCCACGCCCACGACGCGCACCTGCTGCACCGTCAGGACGTCCGAGAACCACACGAGCCACACGGCGGCTCCCGCGAGGATGACGGCAAGCACGGAGCCGGCGATGATGCGGCGCCGACGTCGCTTCGGAGCGGAGGCGATCGAGTCGATGTCGCGCCTGCGCCACGACCGCCGAAGGCGCGGGCGCTTCGCGGGCAGTTGTTCGGTGTCGGTGTCGGGACTCACGCGCCTTCGCGCTCCCGGAGCTGATCGAGGACCTCAAGTCCGATCATGCCGATGTCACCAGCGCCGAGCGTCATGATGATGTCGCCGGGGCGCGCGCGGGAGACCAGATGGCCCGACACGGCCGACCAGGAAGGCTCGAAGACGACGTGGTCGCGCTCGAGCGGGACATGCGAGGCCATCGTCTGCCCGCTGGCCCCGGGGATCGGGTCCTCGCCGGGTGCGAAGACCTCGAGCACCACCACGTCGTCCGCGAGGCCCAGGGCCTGGCCGAACTCTTCGACGAACATGGCCGTCCGGTAGTAGTGGTGTGCCTGGAAGGCGACCACGAGCCGCCCCTCGCCTACGACCTCGCGCGCGGCAGTCAGCGTCGCCTGGATCTCGGTGGGATGGTGCGCGTAGTCGTCGAAGACGCGTACGCCGCCCACCTCCCCCTTGAAGTCGAACCGGCGGCGGGTGCCCGTGAAGGACTGGAGCCCTTCCCGCAGGGACGACGAGGGGTAGCCCAGGCCCAGCCCCGTGACGAAAGCGCCCAGTGCGTTGAGTGCGTTGTGGCGCCCCGGGACCTGCAACGTGATGGCACCTAGCCGCACCCCGTTGTGGACCGTGTCGAAGGACCAGCCACTGCCTGCGCCCCGCGGCTCGGCCAGCCGGTAGTCGGCCTCGCGTGCCTCGCCGTAGGTGCGCACGTCGGCACCGGCCTCGCGCGCACGCATCGCCAGGCGGGAGCCTCCGAGGTCGTCGATGCACACCGCGATGAAGCCTCCGCGGTCGCGGATGCCCAGGGCGAAGTCCAAGAAGGCGGCCTCGATGGCCTCGAAAGTCCCCCAGTGGTCGAGGTGATCGGGCTCGACGTTGGTGACGACCGCTGCAATCGGTGCGAGGTGCAAGAACGCACCATCGCTCTCGTCGGCTTCGACGACGAAGACGTCTCCTGAGCCGAGGTGGGCGTTCGAGCCGGACTCATTGAGCTCCGATCCGATCGCGAACGACGGATCTGCGCCGCAGTGCTGGAGTGCCACGGTCAGCATCGACGTCGTGGTGGTCTTGCCATGGGTGCCTGCCACCGCGACTCCCCGCGAGCCGTGCATCACGGATGCCAGGGCCTCCGCCCGCGAGAGCACGGGGATGCCGGACGCGACGGCTGCGGCCCGCTCGACATTCGCGGCCGGGATGGCGGTCGAGACCACGACCGTGTCGACGCCTGCGACGTTCGCAGCGTCGTGGCCGACCCGCGCATCGACGCCTATCGCACGCAAGGCCTCAAGCCGGCGGGACTCCTTCGCGTCGGAGCCTGAGACGATGAGGCCCTGCGAGGCCATGATGCGGGCGATGCCGGACATCCCAGCTCCACCGATGCCCACGATGTGCACACGTCCGAGCTCATCGAGGGCGCGCACCTCGCCTGTCGCGTCAGCCACGGTCAGCCGTCCTTCCACTGTGTCCTGCTGCATCGATGACGATCCGTGCGAGCTGCTCATCCGCATCACGCACGCCATGCTCGGCCGCGGCAGCCGACATTCCTGCCAGTCGCCCACCATCGTGCAGCACCTCGGTCACCGTCGACGACAGCCACTCCGCGGTCAGGGCCGAATCGTCGACGAGCAGGCCGCCGCCGGCCGAGACGACCGGTTCGGCATTGACCCGCTGCTCGCCGTTGCCGATCGGCAGCGGCACGTAGGCAGCAGGCAGGCCTACGGCCGCCAGCTCGGCACAGGTCATCGCACCTGCCCTCGTCACGGCGAAGTCGGCTGCCGCATAGGCAAGGTCCATGCGATCGATGTACGGCAGGGCCACGTAGCTGGCGCCGCCAGGTGAAGGCGGGACAGGCGCCGGGACCTCATTGCGGGAGCCGTAGGAGTGCAGGACGGAGATGCCGGACGCGACGAGCCCGGCTACCGCTCCTGCGACCGCAGCGTTGAGCCGCTGCGCCCCCTGGGAACCGCCGAAGACGAGGAGCACGGGCAGGCGGGGGTCGAGGCCGAAGTGCGCGCATGCCTCGTCGTGCCGGGCGCCACGGTCGAGCGAGGAGATCGCATGGCGCAGCGGAAGGGCCAGGTAGCGCGCGCGCGGCATGGCACCCGGCACGCTGGCGTAGACATGCGACGTGAGCCGGGAGCCAAGCCGATTGGCCAGGCCTGGCCGGGCATTGGCCTCATGGATGACCAGGGGAACCTTTGCCCTGCGCGCCGCGAGGTAGCCGGGGACGGCCGCATACCCGCCGAACCCGACGACGACGTCCGCATGGCGCGTGCGCAGCAGCTCAGCGGCCTGAGCGGTCGCCGTGCGCAGGCGCGCAGGAAGCAGGAGGAGGTCGCCGTTGGGCCGGCGCGGCATGGGCACCGCAGGCACGGTCACCAGCTCGAACCCTCGGGCGGGCACCAAGGTGGCCTCGAGGCCGCGTTCGCTCCCGAGGACCACGATGCGCGTGTCCGGGCGCTCGCGCAGGAGGGCGTCGGCAAGGTTCAGCGCCGGCTCGACATGGCCGGCAGTGCCGCCCGCCGCGAGGACAACGGTAAGCGGGTCGGTGCTCATGGGCATGTCAGCGCCGCCGCAGGGCCTCGGCCGTCGAACGGCGGCGCAGGGCACGGCGGGCGCCGGGCTCGGCCTTGGCGCACGCCATGAGGATGCCGATGGCGGCCAGGGTCGGGAGCAACGAGGAGCCGCCGTACGACACCAGGGGCAGCGGCACTCCGGTGATGGGCAGCAGGCCCAGCACGGCGCCGATGTTCAGCACGGCCTGGAAGACGATCCACGAGCCCACGCCGGCTGCGACGAGCCGGACGAACGTGTCCTTCGTCTGCGCGGCCAGGCGGAAGATCGCGAAGGCCAGGAGGCCGAACAGGATGAGCACCGCGATGGTGCCGGCCAGGCCGAGCTCCTCGCCGATGACGGGGAAGATGAAGTCGGTGTGCGCCTCCGGAAGGGATCCCCACTTCTCGCGGCTCGCGCCCAGGCCGACGCCCCAGAACCCACCCGTGCCGAACGCGTATTCGCCCTGGGTGAGCTGCCAGCTGAAGCCGAGCTTGTCGGCGTCTGGATGCAGCCACGAGGTGAAGCGCTCCATGCGGTACGGCGCTGCCAGCGTGATCAGGAGGATGCCCAGGGCACCCACGCCGGCGAACCACGCGAAGAAGCGCATCGGGACCCCGGCGGCAAAGAGCATGCCGCACAGGATTGCCGCGATCATCAAGGTGTTGCCGAAGTCGCCCTCGAGCAGGATCAGGACCATCATGACGACAGCGACCGGCAGGATTGGCAGGAGCAGGCCGCGCCACGTATTCGCCTTGCGATTGGACATCACTGCAGCGCCCCAGACGACGAGCGCCAGCTTGGCGAACTCCGATGGCTGCAGGCGGAAGGGCCCGAAGAGGTCGATCCAGTTGCGCTGGCCAGCGACCTCGACGCCGATGACGAGCACTGCCACCAGCAGGAGGAAGGCCAGGCCGAGCACGAAGACGGAGGTTCCGCGCAGGAACTGCACCGAGGCCCGCGACAGGATGAACATCAAGATGACGCCGGCGATGGCGAAGCCGAACTGGCGCTGGGCGAGCGTGTAGGCCGAGCCGAAGACCTTGAAGCTCTCGATGCTCGAAGCGGACAGGACCATGATCAGGCCCAGGACCAAGAGCAGCATGGTGGTGCCGAGCAGCAGGTAGTACGTGCTCATCGGGTGCTTCAGCAGCTCGCCCACGCGAGCCACCGGGGCCTTGACGAGTCCGGAGATGGCGCCCGGGTGGCCGTCCTGAGAGGCGTCTGCGGGGGTGCGCACCGTGTCGGTCATGGACGAAATCCCGCGAGGCCGGCCACTGCCCGGGCGAACTGGTCGCCGCGGTCGGAGTAGTCGCGGAACATGTCCCAGGAGGCGCAGCCAGGTGCGAGCAGCACGGTGTCGCCGGGCTCCGCCACGGCGGCCGCCAGCCGCACCACCTCCTCCATGGCCCCAGTCTCGCGGGTAGCGACCTCGACCACGGGGACATCCGGCGCGTGTCGGGCAAGCGCGCCCGCCAGGACCTCTCGGTCGACGCCCAGGAGCACCACCGCACGCAGCCGGTCGCCCGTCGCGCGCACGAGCTCGTCGAATTCCTGGCCCTTGGCCATGCCTCCGGCGATCCACACGATGGGGCGGTAGGCAAGGAGCGACGTCTGGGCGGCATGTGCATTGGTCGCCTTGGAGTCGTCGATGTAGACCACCCCGTCGGCCTCTCCCACCCGGGCGATCCGGTGGGCTGCGGGCTGGAAGGCGCGAAGGCCGTCGCGGATGGCGGCAGGCGGCACGCCGGCGGCTCGCGCCAGGGCTGCCGCTGCGAGAGCATTGCC
>CAYFLP010000183.1:1711-4746 GCA_964344045.1 uncultured Bifidobacteriaceae bacterium | reverse complement strand
GCCGTCCGGCCGTTCGTCGGCCTAGCATCGGAGCATGACTTCACGCATGTTCGCGTCTGGACTAGCAGGTGCGGCAACCGCGCTCGCTGTGACGGTTGTCGGCTCGCCGTCGGCGTGGGCCCTCGTGGCGAACGGCACCCAGGTCACCCAAGCCGATCAGTCGATGAGCACGATAGAAAGCCTGGCCGTCGGAGACACCGTCCTGGCGTGGGACGGCGGCTGGGCCGCAAGTCCCGTGACCAATGTCGTCATGGGGCAGGAGTCGAATCCCGTCTACTACGTCGAGTACCTCGTCAACGGCGAAGACAGCGAATTCACCGTTGCGACAGCCGACCAGCCCTTCATCACGTCTGAAGGCGCCACCCCAGCACGCAACCTGGTGGTGGGCGACGAACTTCGCACCATCGACGGCACGGCGACCATCACTGGTGTCAGTGCCGGGGCATTGAACGGAACCGTGTTCGGCATAGCCGTGAACGAGTCCTCCCTCGACTCGGCGGACGACCCCAGCGGGCATGTGGTGCTGACGAACGGCGTGCAGGCGGGCGACCTCGCCCTGGAACGCGCGCTGCAGCACGAGCATGCGCTGAACTCGACTGGATCCGTGGACGCAAGGCTCCCGAGCGGCTGGGCCGCCGACTACAGCTACACCCAGAAGTCGCGGTCGGCGCACCGGAGCTCCTACGAGGACATCGAGGCGACTGTCGCGCTCTCGACTCCCTCCCGTGCGGGTCACGCGAAGCTGGCCAGGCACCTGGCCTGCCTTGTCCAGCGCGCTACTGCGCTCGAGGCAGCCAACCCGACCGGCCGCTGGGAAGGGGACCTGCCGCTGGCGACATGCAGCCGGCCAGTGTCCTTCCGGGTCACGGACGATGCTGCCGCCGACAGCGACGGGCACATCCACCTCAACGTTGCCTGCCCGGATGGCTACCGCGTAACGGACATCACGCCGACATCCCTGGGAGCCACCGGCCGCGCACACGCACTTCGCCTGACGGAGCGTGCCGTGCATATCGCTGCTTCTCCAGCCGCACCGGGAAGCGCGCTCCAGGCGACTGCGATGTGCCGCCTGCCTGGCTAGGCGGCTGCGACCGCGATCACTGCGACGTGAGCGTCAGCCTCCACGCGCCGTTGGCGCAGGTGCCCGTGACGGTCAGCGGGCCGCTCGTCACCGTCTGCGGATCGCACCTTTCCACGCCGCCGATGGTCCAGCCCTGCCAGGCGCCCGCGTAGCCGTCCGCCTCGCCGTACCGCTCCACCTCGACCGTGATCGAGTTGGAGCCCTGCGTGAAGGTGACCGAGAACGGCCAGCCGCCCGGGGCACCGGACTTCAACTTGAAGTTGCCCTCGACAGTGCGCCCGGGATACACGGTCACGCCCTGGAAGCCCGTCGGCTTGCCCTGGTCGGGTCGCTCCGTCGACCACGCATTCAGGTCCTGCGCGGGAACGCTGAGCTTCGCCGCAGCCTTGGTCGCGTTCTCGATGGTCATGCTGAACGGGCCGAGGAGGCTGTCGATGCCATTAGGGGCAAGCCCCCGGGCACTCGCGGACTGCGAGCTCGCGGCATCTGTGCCCACGGACGCGGAACCGCCCGACGAGCAGCCGCTCACGAGCAGCCCGACAACGACGACTGCCGCACCTGCGGCACCAACGGCCTTCATATGCCCTCCCCCAGCCGTGCCCGCGGCACGAGCCCTCGCCCTCACGAGCGCCTCAGGGTCGAAACTAACACCCGGGGGCGGCTAACCCGCGGTTCGATAGTCGATGCGGACGGTCACGGAGCGGCCCTGCAGCCGGGGATCCGCCTTGAGCCTGTGCACGTTCACGTAGCGCCTGCCCGGCAGGCGGTCCTGCTTCAACGACGTCAGGACCTCACCCGTGCGCGCCAGCGACAGCTTCGCGTGGTAGCCGGGGTTGTCGCTGAGCAGCACATAGCGCGTGCAGGTCGCGGAGACGCCGGTCGCATTGCGCGGAAGCGAGGTGACCGCGTGGGCCAGCCGGGCACGGTCGCCGGAGGACAGCCGGCTCGAGCCCTGAGCGAAATGGACAGTGACGATCCGGTGGCGATTCACGACCTTCGGATCCGCCAGGACCCGAATCCCCACCGACACTGAGCGCACGGCCATCGACGGGGCGTACCCGTTCGCCTGCAGCACGAGGTCGCCCGCGCTGATCGAAGCGGGCAGCGGGACGATGCTCGAGAAGGCGCCATCCGCCCCGACGCTCAGCGTCGCCAGGGAGAGCACGTCTTGCGCCTGCCCCTCGGCTGCGCGCATGCGCGACTGGCTGCCAGGAGGCGTGAGGGCATAGACCTGCACCTCGCTGTCAGCGGCGTAGCCGTCGCCGCTCACCCGCAGTTGCGCGCCTCGCGGCACCTGGACGATGCCGCCTGGTCCTGCTGGCTGCGGTGCACCCGAGGACTGCAGGCCCTGCACGGAGGTCGACCAGCCATCGCCTTGGACCTGCGTGGTGCCGCTCGCGCCGGCCGGAACAGTTGTCACCGACTGTTCGACACCGTCGACGAGCACCGTGGCGCTGCCCGGCACGACTGCTGCCACCGGCGGAGTGTCGACCGGATCCAGGGATCCCGGCTGCGTGGCGGGCGACGTGGTGGCCTGCGGCGTGGACTCCGTTGAGCTGCTGCCTCCCCCGCCGCCACCGCCACCGCTGTCCGTTGGAGACGGAGATGGCGCTGGGGCGTTGTGGTCCGTGAAGCTGATGAACGGTGTCTCCGCGTTCGTGGTGGACGCAGTTGCCCAGCCCGCGGGCCACAACCCCGGAAGCGGCGACGAGTTCAGCGTCGAGCCGTGATTGCCGTCGGTTCCTGGGCTTCCCGCCGTTCCCGCCGTTCCGGTGTACTGGCCGCCCGTGCCCCCGTGGCCTCGCGTACCACCTGTCCCGCCCGTGCCGCGACCGCCCGACAGGGTCGTCACGGCACCGGTCATGCCCGCAATGGTCGAGGCCGAGCCGGCATTTCCGGTGCTGCCGTTGCCGCCGTCATTGCCCGAAGTCCCCGACCGCGCGAAGTAGACGAC
>CAYFLP010000183.1:0-1642 GCA_964344045.1 uncultured Bifidobacteriaceae bacterium | reverse complement strand
TTCCCCGTGACGCTGCCGGGCGCTTCGCCCACCCATGCCTTCGTGCCATCGCCCTTTGCCACGACCGTCGACGCACCCGTGAGGCCCGTGACGGTCTCCAGAACGCTCCCATCGGACGTATCGACTACTCGCAGCTTGTCGTCACCAGCCACGTACAGGCGGGTGCCCGCGCTATTGAGTGCCACTCCTCGCGCACCGGTCAGCCCGGCGAAGGTACCCGACACCGTCGTCGACGTGGCGTCCAGCGAGAGCACCGTGACCTTGCCCTGCGACGGCTGCGACACATAGGCCTTGGTGCCAGCCGCGTTGACGACGATATTCGTCGCGTTCGTCAGGCCGGTGACCTTCTGGGCCGTCAAGGCTGCGGACGTTCCCGTGTCGATCACGGCCACGCTGCCGTCGACGGGCTGGGTGGCATAGGCACGGGCCAGGGTGGGATGGAAGGCAACGCCGGTGACGTCGTTCAGGTCGGTCGAGATCGTCGACCCATTGATCAAGTTCGGCAGCGGAACGACGGCGATGGTGTGAAGGCTGGGCTGGGTCAGGTAGGCGTAGGTGCCGTTGGGTGCCGCTGCGACATTCGTGGCATCCGTCAGGAGCGTTCGACGAGCAGCAGCCGAGTAGTGGCCGGCGGACATTGCGACTCGCACCAATGACGCAGCGCTATTCGCAGGCACAAGCACACTGGCGCCATCAGGGGTGACGGCAGCCGACGACGCACCGTCCAGCCACGTGGTGGGCGAATCAACGACCGCATTCGTCGAGGCGTCGATGACGTTCAGCTCGTTATCAGTGGGATTCGGCGAGAAGACATACGTCTCCGCCGGGTTCAGTGCGATCTGGGTGCTGCGCGACACGCCCGCAACCGAGGTGGTGCTCGTCGACGCGTAGCTCGTCCCGGCCGAACCAGTGCTCCCGTTCGACACCGGAGCTCCGTTCGCGCCGACCGTCAGGGTCAAGGTGACGGTCGCCCCGGTGCTGTTCGTGTAGTTGCCCGTGATCTTGGCGCCCGCGCCCGGGTCGCCGCCCTGGCCGCCCGCGCCACCGGCACCGCCGGGCACCGACGCCGAACCCGTCCAGCCCGAACCGCCGCTGCCGCCGGTTCCGCCGTCGCTTCCCGCGCTGCCGTTGCCCGACTTGAGGGTGAAGTCGAGTGACTCCCCATCGAGCACCGTGCAGGTCGTGCTCGCGAGGAAGGTGCCATGCGACAGGCAGGTGCCAGTCGTCGCCTGGGCGGACGTTGCGCCGGCGACCGCTGCTGCGCCCGCGAGTGTCGCCATGGCGACGGCGGCCGCCGATATCCGGACAAAAGTGGCACTCACCCGGGCATGGTAATCACCATTCGGCGCTGGCTGAAGGCGATTGCAGGGAGTTGCGGAGCGCGCGAGCCCTGGGCGGCGGCAGGCTTCGTGCCACCTGGCCCCAGGCCCGATTGAATCGGCGTCTCGGCCCTCTACCCTGCGCTCCATGGGTCACCGCATCTTCAGCACGCCCGTGTCGTCGGTCTATCCGCTGTACCTCGCAAAGGTGGAGAAGAAGGGCCGCACAGCGGCCGAGCTCGACGAGGTGACCTGCTGGCTGACCGCTTTCACGCCTGGCCAGCTGGCCGACCAACTGGCCGCGTCCGCGACGTTCGAGGAAT
>CAYFLP010000182.1:0-4748 GCA_964344045.1 uncultured Bifidobacteriaceae bacterium | reverse complement strand
TGAGCCAGCGATTGATGTCGATCTCATGGATGGCCGCGTTGGTGATGCTCAGCGCGCTGTCGAGGCCGTAGGGCGCCAGCTCATTGCGATGGCAGTTGCGCAGGATCAACGGGTCGCCTATGCCCTGCAGGCCGAATTGCGCCTTCAGCTCGGCATAGCCCGGATCGAACCTGCGCATGAAACCCATCATGATCAGCCGCCTGCCCAGGGCGACCTCGGCATCGAGCACTGCGCGCGCATCGGCCTCGACGGGTGCAAGCGGCTTCTCGCACAGGGTCGGCTTGCCCGCCGCGAGGCAGGCCAGGGCCTGCTCCGCATGCACATGATCGGGCGAGGCAATGAGCACGGCATCGACGTCGTCCGCGGAGACGAGCTCCTCGTAGCTCGAGGAAGCACGCGCACCCAGTTCAGCGGCCAGCTCGGCAGCACGTGCCTGGTCGAAGTCGTAGACGGCGCTCACGGACGAGCCTGCGACTCGCTGGGCCAGGTCGCGCGCATGCGAGGTCCCGATATTGCCTGCTCCGATGACGCCTACCCGAATGGCCATGGGCGCATTCTCGTCCACCTCGCCCGCCACGTCCTGCGACTAGGCTCACTGCATGACCACGCGCACCTTCCTCGCCGACCTCGTCGGATCGTTCTCGACGCCCGCGGCCACCAACCCGACCGTCGACATGGTCGAGGCGGCCTTCCGCGATGCCGGCCTGAATGCGCGCTACATCAACTGCGAGGTCGAGCCGGACGCCCTCGCCGACGCGGTGCGCGGAGCGGTCGCCATGCAGTGGCTCGGCTTCAACTGCTCGATCCCGCACAAGGTCGCCGTCATAGAGCATCTCGACGGCCTGGCGGCCTCGGCCGAGATCATCGGCGCGGTCAATTGCGTGGTCATCAAGGACGGACGCCTCACGGGCGAGAACACCGACGGCCAGGGGTTCGTGTCGAGCCTGCTCGAAGTCGCCGACCCGACCGGGCAGGAGGTCGTGATCCTGGGGGCCGGCGGTGCCGGACGTGCGATCGCCGTCGAGACCGCACTGGCCGGCGCCGCGCGAATCACCATCGTCAACCGCGACGCGGGCCGGGGCCAGGCCCTCGCCGACCTCATCAGCGAACGCACCCCCGCCACGGGCACGTACCTGCCGTGGACTCCCGGCATCGCGCTGCCCCCGGCAGGCATCGTCATCAATGCGACGTCCGTCGGATTCGCGCCGCAGACCGAGGCGATCCCCGACGTCGACCTCGACAGCCTCATGCCCGGATCCGTGGTTGCCGACGTGGTCGTCAGCCCCCCGAACACGCGATGGCTGCAGGAGGCACGCGCTCGCGGGTGCACGACCCTGGATGGCATGGGAATGCTCGTCAACCAGGCCCTCATCGGCATCCGGCTCTGGACGGGTCGGGAACTGAGCGGTGCGGCCATGCGAGCCGAACTGGAGCAGATCTTCGGCGCCTGACAAGATGGCCGCATGCAGGTAGCCGGATACGCAGCCCCCGCCCCCAACGCTCCCCTCGAGCCCTTCGCTGTCCCGCGCCGCGAGCTCGGCGCACATGACGTCGGCATCGACATCGTGTACTCGGGCATCTGCCACTCCGACATCCACCAGGCGCGCGAGGAGTGGTTCACGTCCATCTTCCCGATGGTCCCCGGCCACGAGATCGCCGGCATCGTCAGCGAGGTCGGCCCGGAGGTGACCACGTACAAGGTGGGCGACCGCGTCGGAGTCGGCTGCAACGTGGGGTCCTGCGGCACCTGCAAGCCCTGCCAGCTTGGCCAGGAGTCGTACTGCGCCAGCGTCGCGCCGACGTACAACGGGTATGAGATGGACAAGGTCACGCCGACCTATGGCGGCTACTCGAAGTACGTCGTCACGGACGAGAAGTTCGTGTTCCGCATTCCCGACTCGATCGGCCTCGACGTTGCCGCGCCGCTGCTGTGCGCCGGGATCACCCTGTACCAGCCCCTCGACATCTTCGGTGCCGGCCCCGGCGTGCGCGTCGGCATCGTCGGCCTCGGCGGCCTCGGCCACATGGGCGTGAAGATCGCCGCCGCCATGGGCGCTGAGGTGACCCTCATCAGCCACTCGCCCAGCAAGGAAGAGGACGCCTACCGACTGGGCGCGACGAAGTTCCTCCTGTCGAGCGACACGAGCCAGATGAAGGACGCCCGCAGTTCGCTCGACCTCATCGTCAATACGGCGAGCTCGCAGACGTCCGTCGATCCCTACATGCGGCTGCTCGACTTCGACGGCACGATGGCGATCGTCGGGCTTCCGGAGAACGACCTCACGGTGAGCGCCTTCTCCCTCGTCGGCGGCCGCCGGCGACTCGTCGGCACCAACAATGGCGGCGTGCCGCAGACCCAGGAGATGCTCGACTTCTGCGGTGCCCACGGCCTCGGTGCGGACATCGAGGTGATCCCGTTCGAATACGTCAACCAGGCGTGGGAGCGAGTGGTCGCCAGCGACGTCAAGTACCGGTTCGTGCTCGATACGGCGACCCTGTAGCACGCGCCGCCCGCCACGACACCCAGGTCGTCACGAGCAGCGGAGCTCCCACGTACACAAGTGCGCAGAACAGGATGTACGTGAAGATCGCGAACGTCACGCCAATGGGGCCGAACTGCGCCGCCTGCTCGCTGAGCGAGCGCGGGAGGTAGAGCGCGGCCCACGTCGCGATGCCGATGCGGCCCACTGCCGAGACCGCCGCGGAGACCAGGCGCAAGCGCGAGCCCGCTGAGGGCACGAGCAGCCACAGTCCCGCGACGTCGGCTACGAACCACAGCACCAGTAGCACGGCCAGTGCGACGAGGGCGATGAGCAGGCCCTGGTCACGCCTGACGCTCCGGATCATCGAGGCCACGATCAGCAGCGCCGCCTGAACGGCTACCCACAGCAGCCCGCGCCAGGACTGCGCGTGGGTCAGGCGGGGCACGTCGAAGATCGCTGCGTAGGTGCGCGAGAAGCGCCGAGACAGCGAGAACGCCGAGAACAGCGAGATGACCAGTGCCAGCCACGAGAAGGCGACCACGGTGCCCGATGGAGCAAACAGCTGGCGAATCGCCCCGCGCGAGACCATGTCAAGGCCGAAGCGATCGCCTAGCGCATGCGTGATCGCATCGGGCCCGTCATCCGTGATGAGCCCGACGAGGACAATCTCCAGTGGAAGCAAGGCGACGAAGGCCTGCGCCGCGAGGGCGAACGAACGATCGAATATGTCGAGCGCGAAGAAGCGCTCGACGACGGCAGCGAGATAGCTGCGCGCGATCGATGCCCGCAGCCGCTCGGCTAGCCGCGCAGGACGGGTCGCGTCAGGCATGTAGGGCCACCCTCGCCCTTGTTGATCTCGCTGGCCTCGTAGAAGTGCACCTCGACCCCGCGGTCGCGCAGCAGCTTCGCCGTCGCGTCGTTGCCCTTGGCCATCACGACGACGCCGGGGGCGACGGTGAGGACGTTGCAGCCGAGGCTGGCGTAGTCCTCGTCGGGCACGCTGACCCACGCGATGCCGCGGGCCTGCAGGGCCTGCAGCAGCGCGACCGGCGCGAGCTTCTCGTACACGACTGCCAGGTCGTCACGCACCGGCGAGATGACGCTCATGAGGTGCAGGCAGTACTCGGGGCCCAGGTCGTGCGGCATGTCGAAGGACTCCACGGCGATTCCGTCGGCGGCCACGATGTCGCGGATCTGCTCGATCGCCGCCTGGTTGGTGCGATAGGTGCGCCCGACGGCGAGGGTCGTGCTGTCGAGGAAGAGCATGTCGCCGCCATCGGCCGTGGCCGGCGCCTCCAGGCGCCCTGCGCGCGGCAGGCCAAGGTCGACCAGTTGTGCTGCCAGCAGCGGCGGTTCCCCCGCGCGGACTGCCTTCGCGCCTCGGAACTCGATGACACCCGAAGGGATCACGAACGCAGGGTCGTAGGTGAAGCACGCATCGGGCATGTCATCCGTCGACGCAAGGACCTCAACCGCGCAGCCGAGCGACTCCAGCAGAGCGACGAAGGCGGCATGCTGCTGGGCGAGCAGGCCGAGGTCCAGTGGCTGGGCCCAGTGCGCGACGGCGTAGTCGCCTCGCATCGACGGCGGGCGGACCGCTACGCGCCGCAGGGGCGCGACCATCGAGCGGACCCCGTAGCCCTCGTGGGTGCCTGCCACTGTGCTCATGCCGTACTCCGTCCCAGGATGCGTTCGATGCGCAACCGATTGTTCCGCAGGACGAGCAGGAACAGGCCATTGACCACCAGGACGACTGCCGTGAAGCCCAGCGCCAGCCACCAGGGGTTGAAGGCGAAGGTGAGGAGCGCCGAGGCACTAGACCACCAATGCACCCACTCGGCCCGGCGGACTTCCACGAGATACCCAGCCAGGGCATCGGCGGTCGTGCCCGGCAGCTCGGACTTGCTCTCGCCGCCGAAGAGCGCACCCGCCTCGGGCAGCACGCGAGTCAACCACGGCACGTGCAGGCGCCGGTAGCGGGCCGGTGTCTCCCAGCCCCAGGTGCGCAGGGGTCCCCGATCGCGCTCGAGCCAGGAGTCGGGCCATCGCGGCGCCGTGATGCCTGCGATCACCGAGCAGGTCGCCACGAGCGCAATGTCGAGGGCGATGAGCAGGAGCAGGTGCTGCACGCCGCCCTCCCGCATGTCCGGATCCGATGCCCATCTTGACCTAGAAAGCACGCAGGGCCAGCGAAGGCTGGCCCTGCAGGCGCGGCGAGGGAGGGATTTGAACCCCCGGAGAGTTTCCCCTCGGTCGCTTTCAAGG
>CAYFLP010000181.1:0-4805 GCA_964344045.1 uncultured Bifidobacteriaceae bacterium | reverse complement strand
GCGTTGCCGGCGGGCGCTGCCGTCGGACGTCACAGGGGGAAGCGCACGCCCGTCAACTCCTCGCTCAGGTCCCACAGCCTGGCTGCCGCGGCCGCGTCCTGCGCGCGGGCGGACCGGCCGACCACCGTGGGGTGCCCACGCTGCTCGAGCACCCCGTCCGGGCCGACGTAGGTATTGCCGGGCAGGCCCGCCACCGTTGCTGCATAGAGCAGGGGGAGTGCGCCCATCTCGGCGCTCTGGGCGAACAGGCGGTCGCTGAGGCGCATGAAGGCCCGGCCCTGGGCACGGTGCCCCAGGTTGGTGGCCGAGTAGCCCGGATGGGCTGCCATGGACTTCGCCCGGATCCCATTCACGTCCAGCCGGCGTTGGAGCTCGGACGTGAACAGCAGGTTGGCGAGCTTGCTCTGGCCGTACGCCTGCCACGGCCGGTACCCGGCCTCGGCAGTGAGGTCGTCGAAGTCCATGCGCCCCATGCGGTGGGCCATGGACGACACCGTGACGACCCGTGCGCCGGGCCGGGCCACGAGGGCGGGCAGCAGCAGGCCGGTGAGGGCGAAGTGGCCGAGGTGGTTGGTGCCGAGCTGCGACTCGAAGCCGTCGACCGTCAGCGACCGCGGGACGGCCATGATCCCGGCATTGTTCAGCAGCAGGTCCAGGCCCTCGGGGTGCCGGGCCGACCAGTCGGCGGCGAATGCCCGGACGCTCGCAAGGTCGGCCAGGTCCAGGACAGCCACCTCGACGTTTCCTGGCGTCCCTGCGGCTGCCTGCTCGCCCCGTGCCCGATCCCGGACAGCGAGCGTCACCGCCGCCCCATGGCGGGCCAGGGCAGAGGCTGCCTGCAGGCCCAGGCCCGAATTGGCGCCCGTGACGATGGCCAGGCGTCCCTCCAGCGAGGGCATGTCGGCGGTGGTCCACCCCTTGCGGGGCGGCTGCGTGGTGGTCGGCACGAGTGCAGTCAACTCCCTTGCTGCCGCCGCCGCCAGGCGACCCTCGATTTCGTCCACACGACCGGCGCGTGTATCTTGAGACGGCTTTTGCGCCCCTTTAGCTCATTGGCAGAGCGCTCCCTTGGTAAGGGCGAGGTACCGGGTCCGATTCCCGGAAGGGGCTCGATGGGATGTGGTTTGTCCTGTCAGCGGCGGGGTAGCTCAGTTGGTAGAGCAAGCGGCTCATAATCGCTGTGTCGCCGGTTCAAGTCCGGCCCTCGCTACGCACCGCAACACCTTGGCAAGGGCCCTTGCCGAGACCACCTGAAAGAGGAAGACCGTGGCCAAGGCAACCGACATCCGCCCCAAGATCACCATGGCGTGCGACGACTGCAAGCACCGCAACTACATCACCAAGAAGAACCGTCGCAACGATCCCGATCGTCTCGAGGCGAAGAAGTTCTGCCCGAACTGCAACAAGCACACCAATCACAAGGAAACCCGCTAGTTCCGGCTGCCTAGGCACTGCCAGGAATCTGCGATGGCCCTGAACCCACAGTTCGCAGGCCGTTCCTACCCTGCCGAGGGCTCGTACCTCGTCGGTCGCGAGAAGGTGCGCGAGTTCGCCGCTGCCGTGGGCGAGTTCAGCCCGCTCAGCCACGACGTGGCCGCCGCACGCCAGGCTGGCTACGCCGACGTGGTCGCTCCGCCGACCTTCGCCATCGTCCTCGCGCTCACCGCGAGCGAGAAGGTGGTCAAGGACCCCGAGCTCGGGCTCGACTACACGCGCGTGGTGCACTCCGAGCAGCGGTTCGCCTACGCGCGCCCGATCGTGGCTGGCGACGACCTGCAGGTCACCACGATCATCGAGTCCGTGCGCAGCGTCGCCGGCAACGACATCATCACGACCCGCGCCGAGATCACCACGGTTGCCGGCGAGCCTGTCGTCGTCGCGCATTCGCAGCTGCTCTCGAGGGGGGCCGAGTAGTGGCGCGCCTCGAGGCCGCGTCCGTCGCGGTCGGCGATGCCCTGGCGCCCTTGGAGATCAGCCTCCAGCGCGCGGATCTCGTTCGCTATGCGGGGGCGTCCGGCGACTTCAACCCGATCCACTGGAGCGATCGCATCGCAGCCGAGGTGGGGCTGCCCGAGGTCCTCGCGCACGGCATGCTCACGATGGGGCAGGCGGCCCGAATCCTGACCGACTGGGCGGGCGACCCCGGCGCAGTGGTCGAGTACGGCGTGAAGTTCACCCGCCCGGTGCCTGTCCCCGATCCGGGCCAGGCCACCGTCACGGTCACCGCAACCGTCTCTGAACTACTCGACGGGAACCGCGCCAAGGTCGCGCTGACGGTGACGTGCAATGACCAGGCAGTCCTGGGCAAGGCGCAGGCCGTCGTCCAGCTGGGCTAGCGGCGGCTCCTTCGTGACGGTCCCACGATGACCAGGTCCCCTTCCTCGTACGAGCTGTCGGCATGGACCACCCTTCGGGTCGGTGGGCCCGCGTCCGGCTGGGTCACTGCAGAGACGGACGACGACATCCACGGCGCTGTCGCCTCAGGTGATCGACTCCTCGTTCTGGGCGGCGGAAGCAACCTCGTCGTCGCTGATGCCGGAGTCGACGCGACCGTGGTCCAGGTGGCCACGCGTGGCGTCAGCGCCAAGGTTCGCGACGGCCTGGTCCAGCTTGAGGTGATGGCGGGCGAGGCGTGGGACGAACTCGTCGAGCACTGCGTGCGCGAGGGCTGGTCGGGCATCGAGGCCATGTCGGGAATTCCCGGACGCGTCGGCGCGACTCCCGTGCAGAACGTCGGCGCCTACGGGCAGGAGGTCTCCGACGTCATCGAGCATGTGCGCGTGCTCGACCGGAGCACGAGCATGCAGGCAGTGCTCTCGCCCGCCCAATGCGACTTCGGCTATCGCACGAGCGCCCTCAAGGCGCAGCCCGACCGGTACATCGTGCTGTCGGTGGGCTTTCGGCTGCGCGAGTCTCCCGACGGTGCGGCCCGCTATGGCGAGCTGGCATCGACCCTGGGAGTGCCGGTCGGCGGAGCTGCGCGCATCGACGAGATCCGGGCCGCTGTGCTCGAGCTGCGCAGGCGCAAGGGCATGGTGCTCGACCCGGACGACCATGACACGTGGAGCGCGGGGTCCTTCTTCACCAACCCCATCGTCGACGACTCCACTGCCCGTGCCCTGCCTGCCGAGTGCCCCCGCTACCCGGCAGCGACCGGGACCAAGGTCTCTGCCGCATGGCTCATCGCCCAGGCAGGCATCGCACGGGGCTTCGCGCTTCCGGGATCACGCGCTGCGGTGTCGACGAAGCACGTCCTGGCCCTGACGAATCGCGGTGGCGCGACGGCGGCGGAGATCCTCGAGCTTGCGGCCTACGTCCAGCACCGCGTGCGCGAGGCATGCGGGCTCGAGCTGCAGGCCGAGCCGGTCATCGTCGCCTGACGCCCTCCCGAACCCGATGCGGGTCTGCAGGAGGGAAGCTGGCGCCGCCTTCCCTTACTGGGCCTCGGCGAGCAGCGCGGCGATGCGGCCGACGCCCTCGGTGATGTCGGCATCCGAGGTCGCGTACGACAGGCGCAGGTAGCCGGGCGTGCCGAAGGCCTCTCCGGGCACGACCGCGACCTCGACCTCGTCGAGAATCAGCGATGCGAGCTGTGCCGACGATTCGATGGTCTGGCCGCGCAACTGCTTGCCGATGAGGTCCTTCACGGACGGATACACGTAGAACGCGCCCTCGGGCAGCGGGCACGTGACGCCGGGGATCGCGTCCAGCAGGCCCGTGATCAAGGTGCGACGGCGATCGAAGGCCACCTTCATCTCGGCCACTGCTGACAGGTCGCCGCTCACGGCGGCGAGTGCGGCGATCTGCGACACGTTGGCCACGTTCGACGTGGCGTGGGACTGGAGGTTCGTGGCTGCCTTGACGACGTCATTCGGGCCGATGAGCCACCCCACGCGCCAGCCGGTCATGGCATAGGTCTTCGCGACGCCGTTCACGACGACGCACCTGTCGGCCAGGCCAGGGACCAGCACGGGCATGGAGGCGAACTGCGCATCGCCATAGACCAGGTGCTCGTAGATCTCGTCGGTGACTACCCACAGGCCGTGCTCGAGGGCCCACTCGCCGATGGCCTTGACCTCGTCGGGGGAGTACACGGCACCGGTGGGGTTCGACGGCGATACGAAGACCAGGACCTTGGTGCGGGCGGTGCGCGCAGCCTCGAGCTGCTCGACGGTGGCGCGGTACCCGGTGGTCTCGTCCGTCATGACCTCGACCGGGACCCCGCCCGCGAGCCGGATCGACTCGGGGTAGGTGGTCCAGTACGGCGCCTGGAGGATGACCTCGTCGCCCGGGTCGAGGAGCGTGGCGAAGGCGTTGTAGAGGGCCTGCTTGCCCCCATTGGTGACCAGGACCTGGCTTGCGGACACCTCGTAGCCCGAATCGCGCAGGGTCTTGGCCGCGATGGCCTCCTTGAGCTCGGGAAGGCCCCCGGCGGGGGTGTAGCGGTGCCAGCGGGGGTCCTCGCAGGCCGCGACGGCTGCCTGCACGATGTAGTCCGGGGTGGGGAAGTCGGGCTCGCCGGCTCCGAACCCGATCACGGGACGCCCGGCGGCCTTGAGGGCCTTGGCCTTGGCGTCTACGGCGAGGGTGGCGGATTCGGCGATCGAGCCGATGCGATGGGAGATGCGCGCGGTCATGGGCTCATCCTTCCGCACGACCCGAATTGGACCCCACGGAGGGCGGCCCCGTACACTCAGTCCGCTTGTCAGGTGGGCGCGAGCCTGCCCTGCGGGCATCGGGCCCACGGGCCCGAAGGGTCGTAGCTCAATTGGTAGAGCACCGGTCTCCAAAACCGGCGGTTGGGG
>CAYFLP010000180.1:0-4881 GCA_964344045.1 uncultured Bifidobacteriaceae bacterium | reverse complement strand
CCCCGCGGCGGCTACTACAACGAGAACGTGCTGCGGATCCTCCACGAGGCCCCGTACGGCGAGAGCTACGCGATCACGAACTTCGGCACGTGGGTGACGGCCCTGGCCCTGGTGGTGTTCGTGGTCGGCCTGCTCGTGCGCGCGCGGCGTGGCACGGCTTTCGCGGCACGCGATGCTCAGCCCGCGCACGACATGCCCATCGTGGGGCTGGGGCTCATCGCCTACGTCACCGTGGTCACCGTGCTGTTCTTCGTCCCGTGGGGCCTGAACCTGCTCTTCGCCGACCTCGTCACCGCGCAGATCCGGGGCTGGAACCGCCTGCTGCCGATCCTGCTGCTGCTGTTCCTCGTCGGCGGAGCGGCGGCGATCCACCGCACCACGATCGCGCGTCGCCCGGCCCTGGCCCTGCCGATCGCGCTCGTGCTGCTCGCCCTGACCGCGGTCGACGCCGTCTACCCGTTCAAGGCGGCCTACGCCGGCAGCGTCGCGGAGGCGGGCGAGGCGACCGACGCCGCGCGGGCCTACGCCAAGGAGGTGAATGCGGCGATCCCCGAGCACTGCGGGGTCCTGCAGCTTCCGTACATGGCATATCCCGAGCACGGCGTCGAACGCGGCATCAACGACTACGACCACTTCTGGGTCTCGGCGACGAACGAGGGCAAGGACTTCAGCTACGGGTCGGTGAAGTTCACGGACGCGAGCACCTGGGCGGCCCAGCTGCCGCAGGTGCCCAGCGATGCCCAGCTGAGCGCACTGCGCGCTGCCGGATTCTGCGCCATCCACCTCGATACGCGCGGCTACATCACCGAGGTGCTGCAGCCGGTCCAGGCCGACCTGCGGCAGCGGCTGGGAGCACCCGTCGCCACGGGCTTCGACGGGGCCTGGGAGCTGTACGACATGCGCGGCGTCGAGCCGGCCGACGCGACTGCAGCCACGGCACTGCTGCACCAGCCCTTCATCGCCGTCGACTACGCCGAAGTGACCCCGCGCGAGACGAGCATGACGGACGCCTGGTGGTGGATGCGCAAGCCGGGAGCCAACTTCGCGATCACTCCCACGGGCACCGACTACCCCGTCCAATCGGTCTCGGGCGCGATCGCAGCGCCGGACTGCGGACCGATTCCCGTGACGGTGTCGCTGGCAGCGGGCGACCAGCATGCGGAGCAGACGGTCGTTGCCCGCGTCGGCACGCCGGCGCCCTTCGACCTACGCCTCGACTCGCCCGAGACCGGCACGGCGACCCTCACCGTGACTGCCCAGGGCAGCGGCTGCACCATGGCCGGCGTCGATGAGCCCCGCTACGCCCGGGTCCTGAACCTCGCTCCCTAGGACTGCCGGAGCGCCGAGTGACACAGGCGCGTCAGCCGGCCCACGCAGGCGCGAGTGCCGCCGCGACGGCGACGATGATCGCGAAGCCGCCGGCCACGGGCACCACCAGGCGCCACCATGCGGGGCGCACGAAGGTGGCCGCCACTGCCATGGCGAGCATCGCGACGGGCAGCAGGTAACGAGGCTGGAAGAACAGCGGGAGGCCAGAGATCCGCAGCATCAGCAGGAAGCCCGCGATGAACACGACCGGGAAGGCCAGCACCAGCACAGACAGCAAGATCCGACGCGAGCGCCACTGCGATCGCCGCGTGATCCGCAGCACGGCTGCGAGCGGCAGCCCGAACGCGATCAGCGCGCCGACGAGGGCGGCAACGGCGAACCAGCCGCCGCTGAGGAAGGTCTCGGGCACGGCGAAGACGGTGCCGATCTGCTGGAGCGCATTCGCGAAGACCAGGTTGATGGGCGGCGTGCCCTGCGAGGCCAGGATCGCCGCATTCTGGAGCCCGTTGTCGGGGAAGGAGCCGACGATCGACGGGTAGGCGAGGTCGCGCAGGGCGAAGGGAATGACGACGCAGGCACCTGCGAGCACGACAGCCACTGCCATCGGCCGCCAGCGGCGCCAGGCTTCGCGAACTGCGAGTACGAGGACGGCCGCAACGCCGATGAGCGCGGTCTCCTTGGTCGTCATCGCAAGGCCCGCGAGGCCGAATGCGACGAGCCAGCGCGCCCAGCGCCGGGATCCGCGCATTGCCAGGAAGGCGTAAACGGCGGCGAGCGAGAGCACGACTGCCAGCTGGTCGTTGTTCACGGTCGAGAACTGCAGCAGCACCATCGGCATGGCAGCGACCGTGATGGCGGCAGCCGCAGCTATCAGCGAGGTGGCACGCAAGCGCCGTGCGATGCCGACCAGCAGCATGGCCGCGATCGCCAGGTAGATCGAGCCCATGATGCGCGAGGCGTGGAGCCAGGACAGGTCACCGGGCAGCGCGACGAGTGCGCGGGCGCCCAGGCCCGTGGCCGCGTAGTAGGTGGGCAGGTAGCCCGTCGCCGTGCTGGCTCCCCGGTAGGGGGCCATCGTCGTGTCGAAGAGCTGAGCGCCGCAGGAAGGCGCGAGGTTGCCGAAGCCGGGAGCGGAGTCACAGACCGCCGCACGCATGGCTTCCTGGCCAATCGTGTCGTTGACCGGTGGAAGCGCCAGGCCCTCGCCGAGCTTCACCACGTAGTCGAAGTGCGTGTACTCGTCGAACACGCTCCACGTGCCGGTCGAGACCACGAGCAGTGAGAGGACCAACGCCACGAACCCGGCGACCAGCGGAGCGATCCACGTGCGTGGCCGGAATCTCCCTGGTGCACCAACGGCAGGCGGTGCGCCTACTGCCACTTCCAGACCTCCAGGCAGGAGATGTCCGGATGCGTGGGCTCGGAGAGGGCGTCGCCCCAGTTCGGCGGCCAGTAGGGGCTGAAGATGATGCGTTCCATCTTGCCCGGGTCGGCCTTGCACGAGTTCTCGATGCGGGTGACCTCGTCCTGCCACGGCGGCGCCGGCATCGTCCTGAACCAGCTCGCGGCGAACATGGGCGACCACGCCACGGCGATGAGCGCCACGATCAGCGCGGTGATCCACCAGCGCGAGCGGCGGATCACCGGATCGAGTGCGATGAGCGCGGCCGCCCCCCACAGCAGGAGCGGCACGACGAAGTAGCGATTGTTCGAGCCGCCGATGATGGTCGGCACAGCGCCGATGACCACGCCGCTGAGCAGCAGCAGGCCGATCGAGACGCCATGGTCGCCGCCGAAGGACACCAGCAGGATCCCGCCGACCACCAGGGCGAGCAGCACGAGCGCGCCCGTCCAGGCCAGCGAGGTCACCGGGAAGACCCCGAAGAAGTCGTACGAGCCCAGCTGCATGCCCGGCCAGTAGGTGAGGATCGTCTCCGGCAGCGAGTTCACCCAACCGGTGAACGAGTCCCACGAAGCAGCGATCGCACGCGGCTTGGCAGCGTGCGCTGCCGTCCACCACTGCGCGACCAGGCCGAGCCCGATGACGATCACCCAGAGCAATGCCGCACGACGCGGGATGGCACGGCGGACGAGCTGCACCGCGATGAGCAGGATCAGCACGCCTGCCGTGGGAATGGTGAGGGTGGTGACCAGCAGGAGAAGCGCGATGCCGATCACGGTCGGCCAGTGCCAGATGGCGACCGTGCGCGAGGCGCCCGCGTCGAATGCGACGGGAAGCGCGAGGACGAGGGTTGAGACGTACAGCAGCAGCATGTACGAGGAGCCGAGAGCGTTGATCGCCTCGAGGCCCACGACGGGCGCGACAACGGGCAGCAGCGCGATGACGAGCGAGGCCAGCCAGCCCAGGCCGAAGCGGCGCGACCAGTAGAAGGCGAAGCCGCACGCGAGTGCGGCCAGGCCGGCGGCGATGAGGTTCGTGGCCAGCGCCCACGACGACAGCGGCAAGGCGGCGACGACGCCGGCGACCAGGCGCGGCAGGGCCAGCAGGTAGCCGGCAAAGGGGTCGACGAGGCAGGTGAGGAAGCCGGCCTTGCGCACGCAGAGCGGGAAGACGCCGTCCTCGGCCCAGACCACCTGGGTGAGCGCATCGTGGTTGCCCAGCCACAGCCGCAGCAGCGAGACCAGGCCGGCGAGCAGGCCCACGAGGGCCGGCAGGCCGAAGCGGACGGCTGCCCGGCCCGAGGGCGTGTCTTCGAGTGCGTCTGCGAATGCGTCCCCGGCTGCCAGTGCCACGGCCTCAGCCTATTGGCGAGCGCCAGCAGCGCACGGCAGCGTGTCGATCGCGGCTAGCCTTCTCCCGATGTCCGCGATCTCGCCCGCCGATCAGGCCGACGCCGCCTCGACCGACCGGTCGGGCCGACTGGGCCGACTGGGTGCGACGCTGTCGTTCGCCGGAGCGCAGGTCATCGTCCTGCTGCTCCTCTTCGGTCCGATTGCGGGCCAGCAGTGGTGGCAGGGCTTTCGTGCCTACTTCGCGAACGACCAGCTCTCCTACGCGGCCATCGCGGTCAACGTCTCGCAGGGCAACCTGGCAGCCGTCGAGCCGTTCACGCTGACAGGCACCAGCTACTACCCGAGCGCCTGGTACTACCTCGTGGGCCTGGCCTCGTGGGCGAGCAAGGTGCCGGTCTGGGTCACGTGGCAGGTTCTCGGGGCGCTGGTCGTCATGGGAGCGGTCGCCGTCGTGGGCTGGGCAGCGCTGCGCGTCAGCAGTCGGGCCTGGGCGCCGCTGCTGCCGGGCCTGGCGCTGCTGACCGGCACCCTGGCCCTGCGCACCTCCGGTGACTGGCTGACCGTGCTCGGCCACCACGCGGTGCTCTGGGGGCCGTTCGGCACGCTCTTCACGCTGAATGCGGAAGCGATCGGCGTCAGCATCGCGGCGGCCGCGATCAGCCTCGTCGTCCTCGCCAGCGCGAGCCGGCATCGCTGGCTCGTGGTGCTCGGTGCCGCCCTGATCGGCGCGCTCGCGAACGTGCAGACGTACTCCTTCCTCGCAAGTGCCTTCCTCGCGGCCTTGATCGTCGCGGTCGC
>CAYFLP010000179.1:0-4890 GCA_964344045.1 uncultured Bifidobacteriaceae bacterium | reverse complement strand
CCCGAGGCACACGCACATGCCCGCGAGCAGCTGCGCTGGTTCGGCGGCATGGTCGGCAACCATGTCGCCGACATCGTGAGCAGGTACGGAGAGAGCAGTGCCGTCCCGAAGGCCCTGACCGACTACATCAAGGGCCGGGAGGGCTACGACTACAACGAGCACGGCCAGGCCGGAAACAGCCACACGAACTTCGTGCCGGATGAGATCGTCGACCGGTTCTGCATCATCGGCCCACCGGAGGAGCACATTCGCCGGATCCAGGAGCTGAAGGACCTCGGCGTCGACCAGTTCGCCGTGTACCTGCAGCACGATGACAAGGACCACACCCTCGCCCAGTACGGCGAGAAGGTCATCCCGGCGATCGCAGAGCAGGTGAAGGCCAAGTCGTAGCCGAATCGAGACCAACACGTTCACCACTGCGTAACAGGAGCGACATCGACGTGGCAGAGACTGTGCCCATGAGTGCCCAGCAAGCACCCCCGAAACGCCAGAGCACGATGCGCCGGCGATTCGTCAAGGGTGTCCAGGGAGTCCTGTGGGCCCTTGCTGGCGTGGTCTTGACGATGATCATGTGGGAGCTGGTCAAGTGGCTCGGCAGCGTGGTCAGCCTCCCTATCAACACCAATGACTCGGCAATGCCGCATGTATGGACCATGTTCGAGGGCTTCACGCAGCCCGAGGTGCGCGGGTCCGACACGATGGTGTGGCAGGCAGTGCTGGCAGCTTCCCTGTACTCGCTGGTCATCGCGCTCGGAGGATTCGTGATCGGCGTGAGCATCGGCCTGCTCCTGGCGGTCATCATGCAGCGATTCGCCTTCCTCGAGCGTGGGCTGCTGCCCCTGGTCATCGCCTCGCAGACGGTCCCGCTCATCGCACTCGCTCCGCTCATCGTCGGCATCGGCAACCGCATCAGCTTCGGCCCCATCCAGTGGAACACGACCTACTCCGTCATGTTCATCGCCGCATACCTGGCCTTCTTCCCGCTCAGCGTCGGGGCGCTGCGCGGGCTCAAGGCCCCGTCAGCGACTGCCTTGGAGCTCATGCGCTCCTACGCGGCGAACAACGGCCAGACCATGCGCAAGCTGCGCTTCCCTGCCTCGCTCCCCTATCTCGTGCCGGCCATGAAGGTCTCCGCGGCAGCGGCAGTCGTCGGCACGGTCGTGGCGGAGATCTCCACCGGCGTGCGCGGCGGGATCGGCCGCCTCGTCGTCGAGTACGCCCGCGAGACGACCGCTCAGCCCGCCAAGGTCTACGTCGCAGTCGCCGGCGCCATCCTCCTGGGCCTGGTCGCCGCCGGAATCGTCACCGCCCTCGACGTCTACCTCACCCGTAACCTCCCCAAGGAGAAGCAGGCATGACCACGACCACATCTGCCGTGCGGGCCGAGGGCCTGTGGAAGGTCTTCAACGAGGGCCTGCCCAATGAGGTGACCGCCCTACAGGACGTGAGCCTGCAGGTCGACCAAGGCGAGTTCATCTCCCTGATCGGACCTTCCGGCTGCGGCAAGAGCACGCTGTTGCGCGTCATTGCCGACCTCACCGATGCCACCCGGGGCGACGTCGAGGTCGCGGGCCTGCCCGTCCACCAGGCCCGCCAGGAGCAGCGCTACGGCATCGCCTTCCAGCAGGCCGCGCTCTTCGACTGGCGCACCGTGCGCCGCAATGTCGAACTGCCCCTGGAGCTCATGGGCTGGGACAAGGCCAGGCGCAAGGCGCGAGCCCTCGAGCTGCTCGAGATGGTCCAGCTGGCCGACTTCGCCGACCATCGCCCGTGGGAGCTCTCCGGCGGCATGCAGCAGCGCGTGGCCATCGCGCGCTCGCTCGCAGTCGATCCGCCGCTGCTGCTCATGGACGAGCCGTTCGGCGCACTCGACGAGATGACCCGTGAGCGCATGCAGAACGAACTCCTGCGCATCCGCCAGGAGACGGGCAAGTCGATCATCTTCGTCACGCACTCGATCCCCGAGGCGGTCTACCTCTCCGACCGTGTCGTCGTCATGTCGCCGCGGCCCGGGCGGATCACCGACATCGTCGAGGTATCGCTCGGCGAGCGCAATGAGGACACTCGCGAGGCCGAGGCCTTCTTCGAAGCCGTCACCTCGGTGCGCGAGGCACTTCGCGGCCGCACGAGCGGCTCGTCGACCAGGGCCCGGATCGGCGAAGTCTGATGGCGTCCAAGTTCAGGGCCATCTGGCCGCCCGTCCTGATCGTCGTCCTCCTGCTGGCGGCGTGGCAGCTTCTCGTGGTGGTCCAGGATCTCAAGCCCTACCTGCTCCCCGCGCCGAGCCTGATCGCGACCAACTTCTTCGGCCAGCTGGGACTCATGTGGTCGACGGCCTTCTACACGGCCACGACGGCATTCTTCGGCATCGTCGTCGGCACGATCCTCGGCCTCCTGGCAGCGCTCCTCGCGCAGCGCTTCATCGTTGTCAACAATCTGATAACTCCGCTTGCGGCCGGGCTGGCAGCCGTGCCCATCATTGCCCTGACACCCATCCTCAACAACATGTTCAACATCACCAGCCGCACGCCGCGAGTTCTCGTCACCGCGATCATCGTGTTCTTCCCGATCTTCGTGAACGTGACCCGTGGCCTCGTTCAGGTACGTCCAGTGCAATTGGAGTTGATGCGCTCGATGAACGCCAGCCACCGGACGGTGCTGCGCGTGCTGCGCATTCCCAATGCCATCCCCTTCTTCTTCACCGGGCTGAAGGTGGCCGCGCCACTCGCCGTCATCGCCGCACTCGTCGCCGAGTACTTCGGGGGGCCGCAGGAGGGCCTCGGCAGTCGCATTGCCTCATCAGCCGCGAATACCGCCTACGGACGAGCGTGGGCATACGTCGTCGCCGCCATCATCGCCGGCCTGGTCTTCTACCTGGCCGTCATCGTGATCGAGCGGTGGACGACCCCCTGGACGGGCCGAGGCACTTCGGCCTGAGCAACGATTACGAGGAGGAAGAATGCGTCAATTCGCACGCAGCCGTGTGGCACAGGTAGCTGGTGTCGCCACCGTGGCCGCGCTCGCACTGGCCGGCTGCAGCAGCAGCAGCGGCAGCAGCAGCACGGCCACGACCGCTGCCCCCGCCACATCAGCGGCGGCCACGGAGGCAGCTCCGGCCGCCACCAGCGCAGCCGCCACGAGCGCTGCTGCAGCAGGCGCTCAGGAATGCACCGAGACCACGCCGGTCACGTTGCAGCTCCAGTGGTTCGCACAGGCCCAGTTCGCCGGCTACTACGCAGCCAAGGACAAGGGCTTCTACAAGGACCACTGCCTCGACGTGACCATCCTCGAGGGTGGCGTCGACATCGTCCCGCAGACCGTGCTCGCCCAGGGCGGTGCTGACTTCGCCCTCTCCTGGGTGCCGAAGGCCCTCGCCTCTCGCGAGCAGGGCGCCAACATCGTCGATGTAGCCCAGGTGTTCCAGCGCTCGGGCACCTTGCAGGTCTCGTTCGCTGACAAGAACATCAAGACTGCGGCGGACTTCAAGGGCAAGAAGATCGGCAACTGGGGCTTCGGCAACGAGTACGAGCTGTTCGCGGCCATCACCAAGGCAGGCCTGGATCCTGCAGCCGACGTCGAGCTCGTGCAGCAGCAGTTCGACATGCAGGCATTGCTCAACGGCGAGATCGACGCTGCCGAGGCAATGACCTACAACGAGTACGCACAGGTGCTCGAGGCGAAGAACCCGAAGACCGGCGAGCTGTACACGCCGGAGGACTTCAACGTCGTCAACTACAACGACGAAGGCACCGCGATGCTCCAGGACGCGATCTGGGCCTCGCAGGACCGCCTGTCGGATCCCGCCTACCAGGAGATGACCCAGAACTTCGTCACGGCATCCCTGCAGGGCTGGATCTACTGCCGCGACAATGCGCAGGAGTGCGCTGACATCATCACCGCGAACGGCTCCAAGCTCGGCAAGAGCCACCAGCTGTGGATGATGAACGAGGTCAACAAGCTGATCTGGCCGTCGCCCATGGGCATCGGCACTGTCGATCAGGCTCTGTGGGATCAGACCGTTCAGGTCGCCATGAACACCAAGAACCTCGAAGGCGCGACCATCCTGACGGCCGCTCCCCCGGCGGAGGCGTTCACCAACCAGTACGCGGAGAAGGCCAATGCCGACCTCACCGCAGCTGGCCTGAACACCACGGGCGATGCTTTCGCACCGATCTCCGTGACCCTCGCAGAGGGCGGCAACTAGTCCGCATGAGCGGACATGCCAGCACGGCCAGGGGCCGGAGCCTTGCGCTCCGGCCCCTGGCCAGCTGCGCTGCGATCGTCGCCTTGGCCCTCGCAGCCTCGCCCCACGCGGCAGCGGCACCGGCTGAGCCAGCCCCTGTGCACTATGCCTATGCGCTCCTGGCACCGGCCCAGCAATCTCCGAGCCAGCTCATCATCCGGTCGGTCCAGTCGGCACAGCAGCCCTGCCCGACCCTTACGTCGGGCAGCATCAATACGGCCTTGACGACCCGGCAAGCGCCGAAGACCGGCACGGCCTCCTTCTCTGCAGTCTCCGTCTGTGAGATTGCCGCTCCCGCGGGAGCCGCACCCACCGGATCCATTGCCTTCGCCGATGGCGTCACGCTGAGCGTCCCTACGGCCCTGAGCGGCTCGGTGTCGAAGATCGCCGTCATCGGCGACACGGGCTGCCGGCTCGTCCACAACCTGGTGCAGGACTGCAACAGCGACACGGGCTGGCCCCTGGCAGCCTTCGCGAAGCAGATCGCCGCTGCTGCGCCCCAGGCAGTCATCCACGTCGGCGACTACTTCTACGATTCGTGGCCGTGCGAGGACAAGGCCGATTGCGGCCACGTGCCACCTGTCACTGCGCATGAGCCCTTCCAGGACTCCTGGGCGTCCTTCGAGTACTCCTTCGTCTCGCCCTTT
>CAYFLP010000178.1:0-4922 GCA_964344045.1 uncultured Bifidobacteriaceae bacterium | reverse complement strand
CTCCCCCTGCTGCGTCGACCAGGCGCTGCACGATGGTCTGGGCAGAGATGCGCCCCTCGCCCACGGACGCGTAGAGCGCGGAGATGTCGGCTTGGTGCAGGTCGGCGGCGATGGCGGTCAGCGCCTGATTCGTCATCATGCGCTGCAGTGGCAGGCCCTGCTTGCGCATGGCGCGAACGATGGAGTCCTTGCCGGTCTCCATCGCCTCGTCGCGACGCTCGCGGGTGAACCAGGCCTTGATGCGGGTGCGGGCTCGGGCCGACTGCACGAACGCGAGCCAGTCGCGGCTCGGGCCGGCCCCGTCGGCCTTCGAGGTGAAGATCTCGATGACATCGCCGTTGTCGAGCGTGGACTCCAACGGGACGAGCTTGCCGTTGACGCGAGCCCCGACACAGCGATGCCCGACCTCGGTGTGGACCGAGTAGGCGAAGTCGACCGGCGTGGAGCCAGTGGGAAGCGCGACGACATCGCCCTTGGGCGTGAAGACGAAGACTTCGGACGTGCCCAGGTCGTAGCGCAACGAGTCGAGGAACTCGTCCGGATCCTCGGTCTCACGCTGCCACTCGAGCAGCTGGCGCAGCCAGCCGAAGTCCTCCGGCCCGCTCTTGCCACCGACATCTTGCTGCTTGTAGCGCCAGTGCGCTGCCACGCCGTAGTCGGCCGCACGGTGCATCTCGTGGGTCCGGATCTGGAATTCCACCGGCCTGCCATCGGGGCCGATGACAGTCGTGTGCAGCGACTGGTACATGTTGAACTTCGGCATCGCGATGAAGTCCTTGAACCGGCCGGGAACCGGGCTCCACTTGGCATGCACGATGCCCAGCACCGCGTAGCAGTCGCGTACCGAATCGACGAGCACGCGTACGCCCACGAGGTCGTAGATGTCGGCGAAGTCGCGGCCGCGCACGATCATCTTCTGGTAGACGGAGTAATAGTGCTTCGGACGGCCGGTGACGACCGCCTTCATCTTGCCGCGCTTGAGGTCGTCGTCGAGCTCGCCGATGACGCGTGCCAGGTACTGGTCGCGGGCCGGGGCGCGCTGGCCGACGAGACGGACGATCTCCTCGTACATCTTGGGATACAGCGTGGCGAAGGCGAGGTCCTCGAGCTCCCACTTGACCGCGTTCATGCCCAGGCGATGGGCCAGTGGAGCATAGATCTCGAGGGTCTCGCGCGCCTTCTGCTGCTGCTTTGCCTCGGACATCCAGCGCAGCGTGCGCATGTTGTGCAGGCGGTCGCCCAGCTTGATGACCAGCACGCGGATATCGCGCGCCATGGCCACGACCATCTTGCGCACCGTCTCGGCCGCCGAAGCCTCGCCGTAGCGGACCTTGTCGAGTTTCGTCACGCCGTCGACGAGGGAGGCGATCTCCTCGCCGAAGTCCTCGCGCAGTGCGTCGAGTGCGTACCCGCAGTCCTCGACGGTGTCGTGCAGAAGGGCGGCCGCCAGGGTCGGCGCCGTCATGCCCAGGTCGGCCAGGATGGTCGCGACGGCCAGCGGGTGCGTGATGTAGGGCTCGCCGGACCGGCGGACCTGGCCGCGGTGCAGGTAGGCGGCCATCTCGTAGGCGCGCTCGACCAGCCGGGTATCTGCCTTCGGGTGGAACTTGCGGAGTGTGCGCAGCAAGGGCTCGAGCTCGGGATTGGCAACGCGAGTGCCGGAGAGCAGGCCGAACCGCGACCTTCGACGCTGGCTCTCCGGGGGAACCGCGCTGTCGGGATCGGCCTGATCCTCACGGGAGGTGTCGGGCGTGGATGTCTCGTTGCTCACGCGCACTCCCTCCCGCCGTCGGAAGGCAAGTGTACGTTCAGCGGCCGTCGTCAGGCCGACAGCAGGGCGCGCACGGTGATGCCCATCGCGCGCAGGCGCGCAGAGCCGCCCAGGCCAGGCAGGTCCATGATCACCGCTACGGCCTCGACGCTGGCACCTGCACGACGTACCAGCTCGACAGCAGCCGAGGCAGTACCGCCCGTGGCCAGGACGTCATCGACGATCACCACGCGCCGGCCCGGACGCAGTACGTCGGTCTGCAGTTCGAGCGAAGCGGTGCCGTATTCCAAGTCGTAGGCCTGCGCGTCGACCGGGCCAGGGAGCTTCCCCGGCTTGCGCAAGGTGATGAAGCCCGCGCCCAGGTGGTAGGCGAGCGCTGCGCCGTAGGGGAAGCCACGTGCCTCGATCGCCACTACCTCGTCGACGCAGCCGCGGCCGATCTCGACAGCCATCAGGTCGACCGACGCCGAGAACGTATCGGGATCGGCGAGGAGCGGCGTGAGATCGCGGAAGAGCACCCCCGGCTCAGGCCAGTCGGGGATCTCGGTGACCCGAGACCACAGCTGTGCCTCGATCCTGGCGCGGGCCGACATGTCAGCCCTTGCGGCGCGAGCGGGCCTGCCGCTTGGGCTGCTGCCGCGTGGCGGAGTCGTAGCGGGTGCTCGTGGCACTGCGCACTGGCGTGGCAGCGCCTTCGGCACCGTCGGCGCTAGCGTCGGCGGACTTGACGGCGGCCTGCTTGCGGCGGGCAGCGACCCGGGCCGCCAGCGCCTTCATGTCCGGCTGCCGTTCCTTGATCTGAGCGAGGAAGACCGTCGCGATGAAGATCGAGGAGTAGGCGCCCGCTGCCATGCCCACGGCGAGGACGACTGCCAGGTCGAGCAGGGTGCCCGCGCCAAGCAGGCCGGCGCCCACGACGATGATCGCCACGACCGGGAGCAGTGCGACCACGGACGTGTTGATCGACCGGACCAGGGTCTGGTTCACGGCCAGGTTCGCCGCGTCGCTGTAGGTCATGACCGACTGACCCGCGATGCCGCGCGTGTTCTCCTTCACCTTGTCGAAGACGACGACGGTGTCGTAGAGGGAGTAGCCGAGGATCGTGAGTAGGCCGATGACGGTCGCCGGGGTGACCTCCAGGCCGGTGAGGGCATAGATGCCCACCGTGATCACCAGGTCATGTGCGAGTGCCACGAGAGCCGCAGCCGCCATGCGCCACTCGAAGTAGATCGACAGGAAGATCGTCACGAGGATCAAGAAGGCGATCAGGCCCTGCAGAGCCTTCTTGGAGATCTCCGAGCCCCAGGTAGGCCCGACGACCTGGACCTTGATCGAGTCCTTCTCGACACCGCAGGCCTGCGCGAGCGAGCCAGCGAGCTCGCTGCTCTGCGCAGCGGTCAGCGGCTCGGTCTGCACGCGCACGATGTGGCTGGCTGTCTGCGTGACGATCGCCTGGCCGCCCGAGGCGGTCTCAGCGGTGGTGCGCGCCTGCTCGATCGAGCAGTTCGCGGACGGGATGGAGAAGTCCGCGCCGCCCTTGAACTCGATGCCCAGGTTCAGGCCCCGGAAGAGCAGGGCACCGATGCTGACGACGAGGATGATGGCCGACACGGTGTACCAGGTGCGGCGGCGTCCGACGAAGTCGATCGACACCTCTCCGGAGTACAGCCGGTGACCGATGCCACGGATGCTCATGAGTCGACCTCCTCGCTCGAAGCCTCGGCTTGCGGGGCGGTGGCCGCCTCGCCGGCGGTGCCGCGGCCCCGGCCACGTGAGGGAGCCTTGCGCTCGCCGATGCGGTCGGCGCTCAGGCCTGTCCACTTGCTGCCGCGCTGCATCCAGGAGGTACGCCCGAGGAGGACGACCACGGGGTGCGTGAACCAGAAGGCGACGAGTACGTCGATCACCGTGGTCAGGCCCAGCACGAAGGCGAAGCCGCGCACGGAACCCACCGACAAGAAGTACAGGACGATGGCTGCCAGCAGCGAGACGAAGTCCGCTGCCAGGAGAGTGCGACGGGCGCGGATCCAGCCGGTGTCGCAGGCCTGCCGCAGCGAGCGACCCTCGCGGATCTCGTCACGGATGCGCTCGAAGTACACGATGAACGAGTCCGCCGTGATGCCGATCGCGACGATGGCACCCGCGACGCCCGCCAGGGTGAGGGTCAGGCCGATGGCCTTGCCCATCACCACGAGGGTCAGGTACGTGATGATCGCCGCCACGACCAGAGACAGCGCGGCGATGATGCCGAGCATCCGGTAGTAGAGCAGCAGGTAGAGCACGACGAGTGCCAGGCCGATCAGGCCGGCGAGGATGCCGGCGCGCAGCTGGTCGTTGCCGACCGTCGGCGAGACCGAGGTGATGTCGACGGGCTCCAAGGTCACGGGCAGTGCGCCGTACTTCAGGACATTGGCGAGGTCCTTGGCCTCCTGCGCGGTGAAGTTGCCCTCGATCTGGGCACTTCCGCCGAGGATGGGCTCGTTGAAGCGCGGTGCCGACGTGACGACGCCGTCGAGCACGATGGCGAAGGCGTTGCACGGCGTCGCGCCCGTGGTGCAGTCGGGCAGCGCGCTCAGGCGCGTCGATGCATCCGCGAGGGCCTTGGCGCCATCTCCGTCGAACTCCAAGGAGACGACCCAGCCGACGCCGTTCTGCGGCAGCACTGCGTTGGCATTGGTGACGCTCGTGCCCTTGATGAAGGCGGGCTGAAGGTTGTACTTCGCCATGCCGCTGGTGTCACAGGTGCCCAGCCACTTGTCCGGATCGTCGGGCTGGCCGCCGGCCGTGTTGACGGGGTTGGTGCAGTCGAGCTCGGCAACCTGCGCCTGGAACTCCGGCGTGTTGTCGGTCGCCATGATCAATGGAGTCGGCTCTCCGGATGCTGCCGCTGCGCTTGGCGTGGCGGCGGGCTCGACGCTTGCGCTCGCAGCAGGACTGGCCGAATCGGAGGCGGCGATGGCCGCGCGCTTGGGACCGGACTTGGCCGTGGCGCTGGGAGACGCACTGGGAGAGGCACTGGGAGACTCGCTGGGAGAAGAACTGGGAGACGCACTCGCCGACGGAGCCGGCTCCACGGCACCCGTGGTCGCGGTCGCACTGGTCGCGGCAGGCGTGGCGGCGGTCGTCGCAGCGGCCGCAGCTGCACTGGCCG
>CAYFLP010000177.1:1460-4966 GCA_964344045.1 uncultured Bifidobacteriaceae bacterium | reverse complement strand
GACTGCTGCAATGGACTTGCGCATGGATCTCTCTTCCGTCAGGGGCCAATTCGGGCAAACCACCGCATTCACTGCACTGGTCATTCCGCCGGGCTGGGCCCGGTGCGGTGAACGTACCGGAGCCTGGGTGGTTCCGCTGACACTTGTCAGAAAAAATCTGACAAGTGTCAGCGGAAGGTCGCGAGGTGGCGCTACCTTGTGTCGCGCATGGAGAGTCGGGACCCGAGCAGCTTCCGACGACCGAGGCCGCTTATCCCTCGCGGGTGAGCGGCCTCGGGTTTGCGAGGCCTCAGCGAGGCGGGGCTGCGTCGAACTCGGCGAGGCCGGCTGCGAGCAATTCGCGCTGGGGAATGCGGTGCGAATCGGTGCGCTCGAACACTGCCTGGAAGGCGATGCCCAAGGTCAAGGCCAACACTTTCTCCGCAGTGCGCGTCACCGGCGCATTCGGCCTCGAGAGCCCCCTGTGCTTCATGACGAAGGCCTCGATGCGCTTGCGGGCGCGGGACACATGCCCGTCCTGGATCTCGGCGAGGTCGGGATCGTTCACGGCGACGCCCCAGAACGCGATGATCACGCGCCAGTCCAGAAGACGTTCGTCATCGAGTGGGAGCCAGGCCTCCAGGCAGTCCTGCAGGTCGCCACCGCGCTCCATTGCCGTCTCGAAGCGCACCGACGTGCGGCGCGCGGCGGTCTTATGCGTGAGGATCAGCAGGTCGCGCTTGTCGTCGAAGTAGGTGCTGACGATGGCCGTGCTGGTGCCGGCAGCCTCGGCCATCCTGCGGAACGTGAGTGCTCCGACGCCCTCTTCGGCCACGACGTGCCCCGCAAGCTCGGCCACGTGCACGCGCTGGCGTTCACGGTCTACGAGGATGGGCATGGAACTAGCATGATGCATGGAAGTCCTCGCATATCCGGCGGCTCCATGTAAAATGACAACTGTCATTTCTTGAATCGTGTCCACCCGATCGGACGGAATCCATGACCTTCACCCCCGCTCGCGGCGACGGGCCGTTGCGCTTCGGCCCCGGTATCGAGCAGATCAATGGCCTGGAGGCCGGTGTCGTGCCGGCGGAGTGGTACCTCGACCCCGAGCGGTACGAGCGCGAGCGCACGAAGGTCCTCGCGCCGAACTGGCAGATCATCTGCCGGTCGTCGGAGGTCGCCAATCCCGGCGACTTCATCACCTGGGAGGGCCAGGGCGAGCTCATCGTCGTCTCGCGCCGCAAGGACGGCGGCCTGGCCGGGTTCCACAATGTGTGCCAGCACCGCGGGGCGAAGATCGTGCTGGAGGACTCCGGCTGCGCGCGCCGCTTCAACTGCCGTTGGCACAACTGGGTCTACGACGCCGAGGGCGAGGTCATCGGCATCCCCGATCGCGAGGACTTCCGCGCGGAGGACGTCGACGGCATCGCGGCCCCGGCCGTGGAACTCGACGAGTGGGGCGGCTGGGTCTGGGCGGTCCTCGCCGGCCCGGGCGTCGCTCCTCCGTTGCTGGAATGGCTGGGCGAGGACATCGTCACCGATCTCGGGGCCTACGAGATGGAGAACATGTCACTCGTCGCGAAGGCGACCTGGGACGTGCCGGTGAACTGGAAGGTCATCATCGATGCCTTCAACGAGAACTACCACGCGCCTGCACTGCACTCCTTCAACACGACCCTGCAGGATGCCAAGGACGGCCGCGAGTCAACGTACTTCTGGTTCGACCCCCACGCGATGATGGTGGTGCCCTACAAGGGAGTCCTCGCCGACCTGCAGGAGCGCCTCGACCACCAGGGCATCGCGATCTGCCACTACACGATCTTCCCGACGGCGGTGTTCAACTGCAATCCGCGTCACCTGCAGCTGTTCCGGGCAGTGCCGACCTCGGTGGGCACGAGCAGGTTCGAGTGCTGGGAGCTGATGTACCCCAGCGACGACCCCGAGTACCTAGACAAGGCCAATGAGCACTGGGGTCGCCTGCAGAAGGTCGTGCAGGAGGACGTCGACGAGTGGGCCGACCTCGATGCGACGAAGCAGTCCTCTGCCTACCGGCAGAACATCCTGAACGTGCGCGAGGGCAAGATCGTCGCCTTCCACAATGCCGTGCAGCGACGCCTCGACGACTCGATCTAGCTGGCGCTCGACGCACTGGCGTCGACGGCGTCTGCGAAGGCCTGCATCGACGTGAAGGTCCAGTCGGGCACGACGTCGGCCGGGGGAGCGGGCGTGGCGCCCCAGCCGGGGTTGTCATGGCGCCGGTTGATCCACACTGTCGGCAGGCCGACCTGCTTCGCGGGCACGTGATCGTGGAAGAGGCTCTGCGCAACGTGCAGGAGCCGCCCGGGAGCGACCTCGAGCCGCTCGCACTCCTGCGCAAGGGCCGCGAAGTTGCGCAGTGACGGCTTGTAGGAGCCGATGTCCTGGGCAGTGAGGATGCTCGTGAACTCGACGCCGAGGCGCTTGTTCGAACCGGCGAAGGAATCGCGGTCGATGTTGCTCAGGATGATGAGCTTGTAGCGCCGGGCCAGCCGGTCAAGTGCGCCGGGGGAGTCAGGGAAGGCCGGCCAGGCGGGAACCGACGTGGCAAGCGCATCGGCCTCGCTGTCGCTGACCGGGATGCCGAGCTCGTCGCCCACCGCCTTCATCGAACGGGCGAGGATCGCGGGATACAGGTCACCGGGGTGCTCGTCCTCCGCGTGGGCCTCATGCAGGGAGTAGGTGGTGAGGAGCTGCTCGCGCGTCAGCTCGCGGCCGTGGCGCCGCGCCCATGGCTCGAGCACGTCGGCAATGCCGGTCTCCCAGTCGATCAGCGTTCCGTAGCAGTCGAAGCTCAGTGCGTCGAAGTCGGTCAGTCTCATGCGGTGGTCTCCTTGAGCAGGGTGAGGAAGAAGTTCTCGGAATCGTCGAAGTGGGCCGACCAGGCAGCGCGTGCCTCGCGCTTGCTGCCGGAGTCGAGCGCGCCGAGCAGTTGCTCGTGCTCGTGCACCAGGTCGGCAATGCTGTCGTATGCCGGACGCAACTGCGCGATGAACAGCCGCAGCTCTGCAGCGATCTCGTCGAACGTGCGCAGGAGGCGAGGGGATCCGGCAGCGACGAACACGGCACGGTGGAAGGCGACGTCGAGCTCGGCGACCGATTCCCACGTCGCATCGTCGGTGAGCCGGGCGAAGTCGGCCCATGCGCTGCGCACTGCCTCGATCGACATCCCCTCGGCCAGGATCGCGTCGACCGCGGCCAGCTCGACGGGGCGGCGAAGCCGGTAGAGGTCGATGGCATCCGCTGCGCTGAACGAGCGCACGGCTGCGCTGCGACCCCGGCCGCGCTCGAGCAGGCCATCGGCCACCAGCATCTGCACGGCGGCACGCACCGTGGGGCGGGCGACCCCGAACTCCTCGGAGAGCTCGGTATCGCGCAGCTGCACGCCGGCCGGGTATTCGCCGGCGAGCAGGCGGCGGCGCAGTTCGTCGGCCACGGCATCCGCCACCGAGACAGGCTGGATGGTCATGTATAACTGTATAACAGGT
>CAYFLP010000177.1:0-1360 GCA_964344045.1 uncultured Bifidobacteriaceae bacterium | reverse complement strand
GGTTGCTGCGATGACGGTTGTGCCATGAGCAGGAACACGGCGACATCCGGGGCGATGGCCGTCGTCATCGGCGCTGCCCTGTGGGGCAGCATCGGGCCTATCGCCGCCCTGTATCCCACGGGCTCGGCACTGGGCCTGGCCTCATGGCGGCAGGTCGTCGGCTCGATCGCCCTGGTGCTGTGGGTCTGGCTCAGCCGATCGGGCTGGAGCCGCTGGGGGCGCCGGGACGTGCGCATGACCCTCGCCGGGATCGTCTCCGTCGCCGCCTACTCACTCCTCTACTTCCCTTCGGTCTTCCTGTGCGGCGTCGCGACGGCCACCGTCGTGTCGATCGGCGCCGCGCCCGTCATCGCGGGGCTTGCCCACCGGATGCGCGGTGGCACGGTGAGCCGCGCGTGGCTCGTGGCAACCGGCATCGCGATCGTGGGCATGTGCCTCGTGGTGCTGCCAGGGGCCCACACCTCGGGCAACTGGCTGGGCGTGCTCCTCGCCGTGCTCGCCGCAGCGTCCTATGCGCTGCAGGCGCACACCATCCGCGCGCTGGTGGCACGTCACGGGTCGGCCGAGGTGGTTGCGGTGCTGTTCTCCGGAGCGGCAATCGTGCTCGCGCCCTTCGGCCTGCTGTCGTTCGGACTGGTCACCTCCAGCGCGATCTCCGTGCTGGGCCTGGTCTACCTCGGCGTCTTCACGATCGCCGTCGCCTACGCGCTGTTCGCACGCGGCCTGCGCGATGTCAGCGCCCACGCCGCGGTCACTCTCTCGCTCGTCGAACCGGTATCCGCGACCGTTCTCGCCGCCCTCATCGCCCACCAGGTCCCGGCCGCTGCGCAGGTCGTCGGCATCACGATCACGATCGGGGCACTCGTCCTGCTCGCCCGCTCGGACTCCTCGTCCGCCTGAGCCCCGACCCCGCACCTATTCCCGGCCAAGCCGCCCAAACGCCGCAAATCTCTGGCAGCCTTGGCACACCCGACCCAGGAGCCACGATGACCGTCCTTCCCGACGACCTCGGACCCGCCGAGGTACTCGAACTCGACCTCACCACCGATTCGCTGGTCGAAACCGCGCACCTGCAGCGCAACTTCGGCCGCAAGGAGATCTTGTTCTTCACGATCTGCACCCTGGTGGGCGTCGACACGATCGGCCTGCTGGCGTCGCTGGGCGCCGAGGCGTTCACCTGGAGCGTGATCCTGGCGGTCACCTTCTTCATCCCCAGTGCGCTGCTGTTCGCCGAGCTTGGCACGGCCTTCCCGCAGGAGGGCGGCCCCTACATCTGGGCCCGCCTGGCCTTCGGCCGCCTCGCCGCCACGATCAACAACGTCCTGTACTGGGTGACGAACCCCGTGTGGTTCGGCGGCAC
>CAYFLP010000176.1:693-5000 GCA_964344045.1 uncultured Bifidobacteriaceae bacterium | reverse complement strand
ACAGCGCGTCGAACGCAGGCAGCGTGCCCGGCTGAGATGAAGCAGTGCCGGCCTGGGTGGTCACCGCGAAGCGCCAGCCCTCGACCGAGCCGTCGGGAGGCAGGGTGAATGCCGGGCCCGCTGTCGCGAAGGCCCAGGCGCCTGCCGTGCCCTGCCAGTAGGTCCAGTACCGGTACGACGCCGCGTGCGCATCCGCGCAGGGCAATGCGAGCAGGACAGTGGCGCCGACGGGCGCGACTGCCAGCAGTGCTCGCATTGACCTGCGCATGCCGACTACTTGCGCAGTGTCGCGTTGATGGCGTCAACCAGGTTCAGGCCGCCGAAGTCGCGGACGTCACCGTCGGTAGCCATGGCCAGGAGTGCGAGCGTGCCTGCGGCGGCGGGGGATGCGGCAGCTCCCTTGCCGACGAACGTGCGAGCGTTCTTCATCAGCTGCCGCACCGGCTGGGCCAGTTCTGCCGCGGGTCGGTTCGCGCCGACGAGGGCGAGCACGGCCCAGGCGGTGGTGTTGAAGTCGGTCTTGGACGGGTCCATCGGGGAGTGCAGCAGGCCCTTGCCCTTCTTGAGGTCGTCAAGGAGGTACTCGGCGACTCGCTGGTCGAGTGCCTCGGTGCACGAGTGCTCCTTGGTGTACTTCGCATGCGAGGGCGCCATGGGCAGCCCCGTGTTCAGGCCGAGGAGTGCCTGCGCGCTGGCCAGGTCGTTCGCTGCCTGACCGGCCTGGAAGGGAAGCGACGACGCGCCGGCCGTGCAGGGGCCGGCGAGCGACGTGAGGTAGGCGATGCCCCTGCGCTCGGCAGCCGCCTCGTCGTTGCTGGACTTGTCGAGTGCGGCGAGCACCAGCCCGGTGGAGTTCGCGTCCGACGCGCCGCCGAGGGTGTAGCCCCAGCCTCCGTCGGCATTCTGGCTGGCGACGAGTGCCTTCGCGGCCTTGTCCGCGGCCGCCTTACGGCCCGTGGCGGCGAGTGCCATGGCGGCGAGTGCGGTCGAGTTCGAGTCCGGGCCGGTGAAGTTCGCGGCGTCGGGCTGAGGGCAGGCAGTGCGGATCGACTTTCGGTACGCCAGGTACGAGCCGTCGAGGCACTGCTGCCCTGCGAGCCAGTCGACTGCTGCAGCAGGCACCTTGGCCCCGGCCTCGGCGAGGCCGAGCATCGCGAGCGACTGGCGGTACACGCCGTCGTAGGTCGGATCCGACGAGCCATAGAGGCCGGCGTCGGGCGATGCGGCCTGGGCGCCGGCCGCGGCGGACAACGGCAGTGCTACGGCAGCCACTGCTGCCATGGTCGCGATGAGTGCGCGTCGCGCACGGGTGGTGCGGATCATGTGGATTCCTCAGGTGAGCGGTTCTGGTTCGTCGGCCCGCTCGCACCTGCTGGCATGGAAAGCCCCTTGGTAATCGCGATCGCTGTCGATCGGCGAAGCCAAGGGGAAGCATGCCGGGCAGTCGCCCGGGCTCCCGTCCCGTTACCTCGACGGATGGAGCCGCTCGCAGTCGCCAGGTGCTCCGACTCTCCCCGAAGGGGAACACGGTTGCGGGACAGCGCCGGATTCGCACCGGACTTCCCCTGGAACTCGACTACGTGGATGAAGTTGTGGGCTCACACTAGCCCGGCGGCCCTGGTCCGGGCTAGGCGGGCTCGAGGCCCATGGGCCCGTAGACGACCCGGTCGCCTTCCCTCAGCGTCACGGCCGATACGCCGGACTCCAGGAGCTCGCGCCAGGACTCGCCGATCCAGGTCTCGGCATCCGCCTGGGCAGGGAACTCCTGCGAGCTGCCCGTGGCCGCGCCGGATGCGTCCTCGTATGCCCATGACCATGCCATCGCGACCTCCTGCGGCTACTTGCTCTTCGGCGTTACCGGCCGCCCGCCGCGCTTGACGCGCGGCTTCGGAAGGCGCAGGCGGCGCAGTTGCAGGGTGCGCAGGATCGCGTAGAGGGTCAGGCCCTTGCGATCGGCCGGATCGGGGAAGGCCGCCTTCGCCTTGCGGTTGAGCGAGAACAGCAGCATCGCCGTGTCGGCGATGATCAAGATGGTGAAGGCGAAGAAGCCGATCGAGATCCACTGCTGCACGACGGGATTGCGGACGAAGCCGAGCACGAGCACCGCGACGGCCACGAAGATGAAGAACTCCGCAGCCGTGAAGCGGGAGTCGACGAAGTCGCGGGCGAAGGCCCGGGCCGGCCCGCGGTCTCGGGCCGGAAGGTACTTCTCCTCGCCGTTGGCCATCCCCTGACGCGAGCGGAAGCGCTCATCGCGGTCGCGGTCTCGGGCTGCCTTCTTCGCGGCCTTGGGGTCCTTGGGGATGCGCAGTTGCTGCTTGCGGGCATCCTCGGCATCGCGGCGGCTGGGGGTGGGACGGCCCTTGGGCGATCGGGGATCGTGCTCGCTGCCCTCCTCGATGGGAGCGGCTGCGGCAGGCGTCTCGTTCTTGCGTCCGAACATGATGGCCGAGCGTAGTGGGTGCGCTGCGACTGGCGGGAGTGTGCTTACCCTTGAGGGGTGGCGAGGACGCGGTTCGGGAGCGATCACGGGCTCAGCAGCCGCATGGTCATGACCATGGCGGGGCTAGGGCTCCTGTATGTCCTGCTCGCGGCCGTCCTCTACGCGCTGGGCTTCAACGCACTGTGGGTGCTGGGAATCTCGGCGGCATTGCTGCTCGGCCAGTGGTGGTTCTCGGACTCGTTGGCCATGGCCTCCATGCGCGCGGTCGTCGTGACGCCGGAGCAGGCGCCTGTGCTGCATGAGCTCGTCGATGCCATCTGCGCGACGGCCCAGATGCCCAAGCCCCGGGTGGGCATCGCCGACACCGACCTGCCCAATGCCTTCGCGACCGGCCGCACGCCCGGCAGGGCGGTTGTCGTCGTGACCACGGGCCTGCTGCGCCGCCTGGATCGCGACGAGCTCGAGGGGGTGCTGGCGCACGAGCTCTCCCATGTCGCGCACCGCGATGTCACCGTCATGACCATTGCGTCCTTCACGGCCATCATCGCCGGGTTCATGACGCGCTGGGCCATGTGGGGCTCGATGTTCCGCGACAACCGGGACTCGAACGCCGCGCTCGTCGGGCTCGTCGTCACCGTGGTGAGCGTGGTCGTCTACTTCGTGTCCTTCCTGCTCATCCGGGCCCTGTCGCGCTACCGCGAGCTGGGGGCTGACCGCGGTGCCGCGGAGCTGACGGGCAAGCCCATGGCGCTGGCGAGCGCCCTGCAGAAGATCTCCGGGGCGATGCCGGGCCTTCCCCCGGCGGAGGTCAAGCGGGCCGAGCCGGTGAGCACGCTGGCGATCGTGCCGGCATTCCTCGGCGGACGAGGCATGAGCCTGGAGCGGCTTCTCTCGACGCACCCACCCCTGGAGCAGCGCCTGCTGCAGCTGGCCCGGATGGAGAACGAGCGCGGCCGCTAGGCGGGCAGTGCGAGCATGCGGTCGAGCGCGACGCGCGCCCAGTGCGCGGTATCGGGATCGACCTGGATGCGGTTGACGACGTTGCCGGCAAGCAGCGATTCCAGCGCCCAGACCAGGTGCGGCAGGTCGATGCGATTCATGGTCGAGCAGTAGCAGACCGTCTTGTCGAGATAGACGATCTCCTTGTCGGGATTCGCCAGTGCCAGCCGCTTGACCAGGTTGAGCTCGGTGCCGATGGCCCACGCGCTGCCGCTTGGCGCGGCATTCACGGTCTCGATGATCTTCTCCGTCGACCCGACCACGTCTGCCTTCGCGACTACGCCATATGCGCACTCGGGGTGCACGATGACCTGGATGCCCGGGACGCGCTCGCGAACGTCGTCGATGCACTCCGGAGTGAACCGGGCATGAACAGAGCAGTGCCCCTGCCACAAGATCATGCGGGCCGCGCGCAGCTGTTCGACGGTCAGGCCGCCGAGCGGGCGACGCGGGTTGTAGACCACGCAGTCGTCGAGCGACATGCCCAGATCGCGCACGGCCGTGTTGCGGCCCAGGTGCTGGTCGGGGAGGAACAGGACCTTGCGCTCGGGGCCGCCATCGCCCTGCCCGAATGCCCATTCCAGCGACCTGCGGGCATTGCTCGACGTGCAGACGGCTCCGCCGTGGCGACCGGTGAAGGCCTTGATGGCGGCCGTCGAGTTCATGTACGTGATGGGAGTGGTGGCGTCGGCGATGCCGGCCTCCTCGAGTGCCTTCCAGCACTCCTCGACCTGGCCGATCTCGGCCATGTCGGCCATCGAGCAGCCTGCTGCCATGTCGGGCAGGACCACCTGCTGCGCCTCGGACGTGAGGATGTCGGCGCTCTCGGCCATGAAGTGGACGCCGCAGAAGACGATGTAGTCGG
>CAYFLP010000176.1:0-683 GCA_964344045.1 uncultured Bifidobacteriaceae bacterium | reverse complement strand
ACGGCGCGCCCGGTCCACGAGTTCGGCGATCCTGGCGATGACCTCGTCACGCTGGTAGTGGTGCCCGAGGACGAACACCCGGCTGCCCAGGGCGGCCTTGGCCGCCGCGGCGCGCTCGACGAGGGCGGGGTCGGACGGGGCCGGCAGGCTGCCGGGGCACTCGACTCCGGGCTCGGTCTGCGCATCGGCGCCGTGGCCGAGCAGGAGCAGGGCCAGGGGAGTGGGCGCGGGCTCAGTGAAGGCCATCCGCACAGTCTGGCACCGGGGCGCCGCTTGGCGAGCAGCGGCATGGCGTGAGACAGTGGGAATAAGCGATGTCAAGGGGCTGTTAGTCCTATGGCATCGCCTTGACGGAACTTCGAAAGGACCACCATGACCGCCGACATCACCATCTCCGACGGCATCGTCCTCACCGACGCGGCCGCCACCAAGGTGCGCACGCTGATCGAGGCCGAGGGCCGCGACGACCTGGCGCTGCGCGTGGCCGTGCAGCCCGGTGGCTGCTCGGGGCTTCGCTACCAGCTCTACTTCGACGACCGCAGCCTCGATGGCGATGTCATCAAGGACTTCGGCGGCGTCAACGTGGTGACCGACCGCATGAGCGCTCCGTACCTCATGGGCGCCACCGTCGACTTCGTCGACACCATCGAGAAGCAGGGCTTCACGATCGACAACCCCAACGC
>CAYFLP010000175.1:1180-5058 GCA_964344045.1 uncultured Bifidobacteriaceae bacterium | reverse complement strand
GCCAAGGGCCCGAGCCACATCACCGTCGGATGGAACTGGACGAACTCCAGGTCGGCAATCTCGGCACCGGCGCGCAAGGCAAGCGCGACACCGTCGCCCGTGGACACATACGGGTTCGTCGTCTGGCCGAATACCTGCCCGAACCCGCCGGTGGCCAGGATGACCACCGGTGCAAGGGCAGCGCCGATGCCATCTCGTTGGCCCGACCCCATGACGTGCAGCGTGATGCCTTGGGCAGCCCCCGTGTCGTCGACGACCAGGTCGAGCGCAAGTGCGTTCTCGAGGACTTCTATGCCGGGGTCGTTGCGGACGGCAGCCACGAGGGCACGGGAGATCTCCGCGCCCGTCGCATCGCCGCCGGCATGCGCGATGCGATCGCGGAGGTGACCGCCCTCGCGGGTCAGCGAGATCGCTCCGGAGGCATCCAGGTCGAAGCGGGCACCGAGGCCGATGAGCTCGCGCACGGCTGCCGGGCCCTCCGTGACCAGCACGCGCACTGCGGCCTCGTCGCAGAGCCCGACTCCCGCCACCAGCGTGTCATGCAGGTGCTCGTCGGGAGAGTCCTCGTCGGAGAGCGCGGCAGCGATGCCGCCTTGTGCCCATCGCGTCGAGCCCTCGTTCACCTGGGCCTTCGTGACGATCAGCACGGTGCGTCCTTGCGCCCGCGCCCGCAGGGCTGCTGTGAGGCCTGCGATGCCCGAGCCGATCACGATGACGTCGGCCTGCGCCGTCCATCCGGAGGGCGGGGCCGCGAGGCGTCGGGCCAGGTTCATGACGCCGTCACCTGCACTGCCATGTTGTCGATCAGGCGGGTCTGGCCGACATAGCCGGCGATGAGCACGCGGGCAGGCCCCGCTGCGGGCACCTCGCCCAGGTCGGCGCCGCGCAGTTCGAGGTAGTCGAGTCGGAAGCCGGGCTCCTGGGCGAGCACCGCCAGGCCCGCTGCGACCGGGTCCTTCGAGCCGGCCGAAGCCGCGTCGACGACGGCCTCGAGCGCGCGGGGCACGACCGAGGCGATGCTGCGCTGGGTCTCGTCGAGGTATCTGTTGCGGCTGCTGAGTGCGAGGCCATCGGCCTCGCGGACGGTGGCGACTCCCAGCACGCGCACCCGCATCGACAAGTCGACGACCATGCGCGAGATCAGCGCGAGCTGCTGGTAGTCCTTCTCGCCGAACAGGGCCAGGTCGGGCCGGGTCAGGCTCATCAGCTTGCTGACGACGGTGAGGACTCCGCGGAAGTGCCCCGGGCGCGATGCACCTTCGAGAACGGATCCGAGGGGGCCCGGATCGACGGTCACGCTGTCGTCGCGGAAGCGGCCCGCCTCGCCGTACACCTCGTCGGCCGCTGGCGCGAAGACTGCGTCCACGCCCACCCGGCCGCACAGCTCGACGTCGTCATCGATGGTGCGCGGGTAGCGCTCGAAATCCTCGCCGGGGCCGAACTGCGTGGGGTTGACGAAGACCGTCGCGATGACGACGCCCTGCGGCCCGACCTCACGCCGTGCCACCCGCATCAGCTCCGCGTGGCCGTCATGGAGGGCACCCATGGTCATCACGACCGCGCGTGCAGGTCTGGTCGCGCCCGGGGCCGGGAATCGCGCATCGAGTTCGGCAGCCGTCGCAACGAGGATGCTCAACGTCCGTCCTCCTTCCTCGCGAGCAGGGCGAGCAGCTCACCGGCTGCCTGCATGTCTATCAGCCCCGCAGCGAGTGCCCGGTCCGATGCCAGCCTCGCCAGCGCAGCGTAGGCGGAAGCAGATGACGGCGATACCTCGCTCAGTCGCGCGAGGTGCACCTCGACCGTGCCTGCGTCCCCGCGCGCAACCGGGCCCGTCAGGGCACCATCGCCCTGGCGAAGGGCATTGTCGAGGCTCGCACTGAGCAACGGGGCCATGAGCCGCGCGGGCTCGTCCAGCCCGGCCTGGCGGAGCAGGTCGAGCGACTCCAGCACGACTGCCTGGAGGTAGTTCGCACCGAAGGCCACGGCCGCGTGGTACAGCCCGCGAGCCTCGTCCGGCACCCACACAGGATCCCCGCCCATCTCGACCGCCAGTGCTTCGGCAACCGGGCGCATGGACTCCGGTGCGGTCACGGCGAACGGGCACTCCTCGAGCCTGGCGAGGTCGACACTGGTGCCGGTGAACGTCATGACCGGATGGATCGCCAATGCGATGGCGCCGGCGTCCGTGGCGGGCTGCAGCACGCCCGTCCCGTAGCGGCCGGACGGGTGCAGAACGAACTGCCCCGCATGCAGGGCCCCGTCGCCTGCGAGCCCGGCGGCGAGCCCCGGGAGCACGTCGTCGGGAACGGCCAGAAGCACGAGGTCGGCATCGCGCGCGGCCTCGGGAGCGCTCACGATCGGGATGCCCGGCAGGAGGGCCTCAGCGCGCAGCCTCGACAGGTCGCTGACGGCAGATACCGCGGTGATCTCATGCCCTGCCCTGCGCAGGGCGGCGCCCAGCACAGAGCCAACGCGCCCGGCGCCCACGACGCCGATGCGCAAGCGCGGTGCCCCGGTACCGGGTAAGCCCCTGGAGTCCACGCAGCGAGCGTAGACGCAGGCCCCACAGGCCACTTGGCAGGATGTCCGCGTGAGCATCACCTACGGAGCCGGGCTGGCCTCCTGGCTCGAGCCCGATCGCGTACTCGAGTTGCGCGACCAGCATCCGGCCGGCCATGCCGGCTTCGGGCTCGAGATCGACGAGGCCGACGGCGTGGTAACGGCCGCGCGGATGCGAGTGGGCTACATGCACCGTGGTGCCGAGAAGCTGTTCGAGTCCCGCGACTACCGCCAGGCGATGATGCTGGCCGATCGCCACGACTGGCTGTCGGCGTTCCACTCGGAGCTGATGATCGCGCTCGCGCTCGAGCAGACCATGGGAATCACGCCGCCCGAGCGCGCCACGTGGTCGCGCATGATCGTCGCCGAGGCCAATCGCATTGCTGCCCTCCTCGCCTTCATCGCGCCAGTCCTCGACGACGAACCGCGCCGCTCGGCGAGCGCGTGCCGCGAGGCATGGCTGCAGGCACAGGAGGCCGCCACGGGAATGCGCGTGCATGCGATGTACGCGCGCCTCGGCGGGGTCGCGCACCCGCTCGACGAGAGTGCGTTCGACGCGCTCCGGCGGGCCGCTGAGCTCACGGAAGCCTCCTGGCCGTCGATCACCGAGGCCCTGGAGGCCTACGCGGAATCGCTCGCCGGACTGGCCGTCCTCACGCTGGAACAGGCTGTGGCATTCGGCGCGAGCGGCGTGGTCGCCCACGGCAGCGGCCTCCCCCTCGATATGCGCCGGGCCCAGCCCTACCTCGCATACGAGGCCGTCGCCGAGGCGCTGCCCGTCCTGTCAGGTATCGCATGCGACGGGGATGCGCGCAGCCGCTATCTCGCGATGCTGCCGCAAGTCCCGGCGAGCCTCGCCTGCATTCGCGAGGCCCTCGACCGCCTTGCCGGCTTGGACGGTGCGCCTGTCGACGTGCTTCTCCCGAAGACCGTGCGTGCGCCCGAGGGCACGACCATGCTTTCCATCGAAGGGCCGCTCGGCATCATGGGCTGCGTCCTGGTCAGTGCCGGAGATGTCACGCCGTACCGCCTGCGCGTGCGAACCGCGTCCTACAACAATGCCCAGGCCATGCAGGCCGCACTCGTCGGAACGCCCGTCGAACGCCTGGGCGAAGCGGTGATGAGCTTCCCGTTCGTCGTCGGTGACATCGATCGGTAGCTGCGTACGCTCGATGGCTCCGGGGCTCGGCTAGAGCATTGCACCCCGACTAACGCCTCACTCCTCGCCGTGCTCGCGTGACATCGCTCGACGGCTCCGGGGCTTGGCTAGAGCATTGCACCCCGACTAACGCCTCACTCCTCGCCGTGCTCGCGTGACA
>CAYFLP010000175.1:0-1080 GCA_964344045.1 uncultured Bifidobacteriaceae bacterium | reverse complement strand
TCGCTCGACGGCTCCGGGGCTCGGCTAACGCCTCACTCCTCGCCGTGCTCGCGGAGATACGTCACGAAGCGGGCCCGCAACAGCGCCTCTGTCGTGTCATCGAGCTCGTTCTCGCCAAACATCTGCTTGACCGCACGCACCGTCTCGATGAACGTGCCGCCGACGGCACCGAGGTCGCCGCCCTCGCCCTCGATCGCGACCATGCCTGGCATGTGCGAGAACAGGTCGGTGAAGAAGCCGATGTCGAAGTGCTTCTCAGCGCGGTGGAAGGCCCGCTGGCGCAGCTCGTCGAAGGGAAGGTCCTCAAGGGCGGTCTGGCTCATGTGACGACCCTAGCGGGTCGGTCAGGCGCGACCGCCGTCTCGATGGTCGTCGTGGTCGACCGGGATCCGGCAGATGCGCTCCAGCCACAGCGCAGCTGCAGCCAGGGCCAGGGCACCCACGGACGCGATCACCGCTGCCCAGAAGGCAGCAGCGCCGCTCGCGACCGACCGCAGCGGGATCAGCCCTATGGCGATGCCGGCATACAGTCCCATCATCAAGGCGCCCGCACGGGATGCGGCCATGGCAAGGGCGGCCGTGCGAGCGGCCACCAGAGGAGGCATCGGCTTCGCGCCGGGCGAGCCCTTGATGCGCGGTGAGCTCGAGTAGGCCCAGAAGAGCACCGCCCCAGCGACGAGCCACAGGGCCGCGGCAGCGAGCCAGGGCAGCGGGAGCACTCGCCCGGACCACGAATCGACCACGCGGACGATGCCCCAGCCCACTGCACCGCTGATGACCGCGATCGCGATGAGCAGCCGCACGCGCGTGGGTCGCATGGCGTTCATGAACGGACTCCCGGCAGGTGAAGCCGATGCGGGGTGGGGCGCACGCCGGTGATGTCGACGCGTTCGACGAGGTCGGATGCGCGCCCGTGACCGGGGACGAAGGCGAGGGGGTCGGCGGACAGCCACGGAACGAGGACGAAGCCACGCTCGTGCGCGCGTGGATGCGGCACCTGCAGGTCCGGAAGGTCGATGACCGCATCGCCGAGGGCGAGGATGTCGATGTCGAGCGTGCGAGGGCCCCAGCGCACCTCGC
>CAYFLP010000174.1:0-5058 GCA_964344045.1 uncultured Bifidobacteriaceae bacterium | reverse complement strand
CGTGACTCGTCTGGAAGACCGGGCTGCGATCGAGCAGCAGATGTTCACGTATGCCAGGGCCACGGACTGGCTCGACACGGAGAATCACCGCCTGGTCTTCGCCGACGACTGCGTCTTCGCTTCGCCCCACAGTGGCGACATGCACGGCCCCGATGCGGTCGTCGACTGGATGAATCGCGTGCTGCAGCAGTTCGAGGCCACGCAGCACCTGATCGGCAACATCACGATCACGTTCACGGGCGACGACACAGCGGATGCCGTGAGCTATGTGCGGGCCTGGCATCGCTTCGTCGACCGTGACAAGCCGGACATGATTTTGTGGGGCGAGTACCACGATCGCTGGGAGCGCATCGACGGCACCTGGCGCATCCGCGAGCGCAGGGTGAAGGAGGCCGGCATCGAGCCGCGGCGCGAAGGCGGCGTCGTCAACCCGCGCCGGGCCAAGTCCCAGGCATCGCCGTCGTGAGGCTCGGCGTCGTCTACCCCCAGAACGAGACCCACGGCGACCCGCGGGGCGTGCATGACATCGGCCTGGCCGTCGAGCGCCTCGGCTTCGACAGCATCCTGTTCTACGACCACGTCGTGGGCGCCGAGCACGCCAACCGCGAGCCGAAGCTGTGGGGCCCCTATACGGAGGACGATTCCTTCCACGACCCGTTCGTCGCATTCGGCTACCTGGCCGCGATCACCTCGCGCATCGAGCTTGCGACGGGCGTGCTGATCCTCCCGCAGCGGCAGACAGTGCTGGCTGCGCAGCAGGCGGCCGATGCCGACCTGCTGTCCGGTGGAAGGCTTCGCCTCGGAGTGGGCACCGGGTGGAACTGGGTGGAGTACGACGCGCTCGGCGTGGAGTATGCGCGCCGGGGCGCACGGCTCGACGAGCAGATCGAGTTGATGCGCACGCTGTGGGCGCAGCCGCTGGTCACCTTCGACGGTGCCTTCCACCAATTGGATCGCTGCTGCATCAACCCGCGGCCGAAGCGGCAGATCCCCATCTGGGTCGGAGGCTTCAGCGAGGCCGCCTTCAGGCGCGGGGGCACCCTGGGCGACGGCTTCACTTTCGCGGGGGATCCCGACGATGCGATGGCGGGACTTGCGCGCGTCGACCACTACCTCGCCGAGTCCGGCCGCGACGCATCGGCGTTCGGCCGCGAACTGATCCTCACCCGCGCACGGTCGGCCCAGCAGGTGGCCGACACCGCCGAGCGCTGGGCGGCCGTGGGGGGCACTGGGGTGAGCGTCCTCACCCAGAAGGTCGGCCTGCCCTCCATCGACGCACATATCGACTACCTCGCCGAGGTGAAGTTCGCGCTCGACTCCCGATTCGGAAAGAAGGATTGACCATGGCCTGTGATTGCTCCTGCGGCGACGATGCGGCGATCCGCAATGTGATCTCGCGTACGGCGCTCACCCAGGATGCACGTGACTGGGAAGGCCATGCGGCCTGCTACGCGGTGGATGTCGAGTACATCCATCCCAAGGGCACGGTCAACGGCGTGGACGATGTCATCGCACGTTCCCGGGCAGCGCTGACTCCCCTCGACGAGAGCCAGCACCTGATCGGCACCATGGTGGTCGATATCGACGGCGACACGGCCCAGGCGACCAGCTACTTCCATGCCCAGCACGTGCGTGCGGACGCTGTGCCGCTGGGGGGAGCCCACTTCGTCATCGCGGGCACCTACCGCGACACCCTGCGCAAGATCGATGGCACCTGGCGCATCGTGCAGCGCCGTCAGAGCTACAGCTGGCGCGAGGGAAATGCGAGCGTCATCGTCCGCTGACGGCCGCGAGACGGTCGTCGTCGCGTGGCACGCTCACTCCTCGGGCAGGCGCATCAGGTGAGGAGCCGGGAGCGGAGCGCGGCCACCGATGCGACCAGGTGTGTCGCGCCGGCCGACTCCAGCTCGCCGTCAGGCGCGTAGCCCCATTCCACGAGGATGCTGTCGACCCCGTGTGCCTGCGCTGCCCGCGCATCGAGCTCGCGGTCGCCGACCATGACCACGCGATGGGTGGTGCCGTCGGCCTCGATGTGCGCGAACGCATGCTCGATGACGTCGGCCTTGTCCTGGCGGGAGCCATCGGACTCCGAGCCCGCGACGAATGCGAACTGGTCGCGCAGCCCTGCGTGCGCGAGGATCCGCTCGGCGGACTCCTGCGGCTTCGCCGTTGCGAGCACGACGTCGACTCCCGTGGCGTCGAGCTCGCCGATGAGCTCGGCCATCCCGGGGTATACGTCGAACTCGTACTCGGTGTCGTGGAAGTACTTCTCGCAGTAGAGCTCGAAGAACTTCGCGTGATCGGCCGGGTCGCTCATGGCGAACACCCGGGGCAGCACCTCAGACAGGGGCGGGCCCATGAACTCGGCCACCTGGGCTGCCGTCGGTGCGATGCCGAAGCCGTTCACCAGGGCGTAGCGGATGGCCGTCTCGATCCCGGGATGGGAATCGATGATGGTCCCGTCCAGGTCGAGCAGGACGACGTCGTACCGCATCAGCCCTGGACGCCTCGCCACGCGAGCGTGCCTCCGTCGACCGGGTAGATGCCGCCGGTCACGAAGGATGCTGCGTCGGAGGCCAGGAAGCAGGCCACCTGGGCGACCTCGTTGGTCGAGCCGAAACGCGGCATGAGCTGGGTACCTGTCATGCGCTGGGCGGTCTTCTCGCGGTCGGCGCCGGATGCCAGGTGCCCCTGCGCCATCGGGGTATCGATGCTTCCGGGGAGGTACGCATTGACCCGGATGCCCGGTGCGAGGGCGACGGCACAGGACTTCGTGAGCTGGATGACGCCGGCCTTGCTCGCGCCGTAGGCCATCGCGCTCACGGTGCCGTGCACCCCGGCGACGGAGGCGGAGTTGACGATCGACGGGCCTCGGTCCGATGCGCGCAGGTGCGGTGCCGCGGCCTTGGTGGCCAGCCACACTGCCTTGAGGTTGACGTCCATGACGATGTCCCACGTGGCCTCGTCGAGGGTGTCGAAGCCCGATGGGTGCAGGAACGACGTGTCGATGACGCCCGCGTTGTTGATGAGCGTGTCGAGGCCGCCGGCGAATGCAACTGACTCCTCGATGAGCCGGGTGATGTCGGCTGCCTTGCGCAAGTCTGCGGTCGCGACGAGGGCCTGAGCGCCGAGCCCGCGAACCAGCTCGGCGGTCTCCTCTGCGCCGTCGCGCAGCAGGTCATGCACGATCACCGCTTCGGCGCCCTGCGCTGCTGCCTCGACGGCGATGCCCCGGCCCATGCCCTGGGCTGCGCCGGTGACCAGGACGCGCTTGCCGCGCAGTTGATCGGCCACTGCCTACTCCTTCGTCGCCCAGCCCGGATGCACGTCGCCGCTCGCATCGATGGTGATGCGCTTCTCGGCGATCCGCCCGATGCCGTCCTCGATGCGTACCGTGTCGACGTAACTGCCCCAGCCCAGGATCGACGTCGCATCGCCGGCATAGGTATAGGCGAAGTAGGAGTGGACGATTGCCTCCGACGGGCTCACGACCTCCACGTGCTGGTTGGCCAGCAGGTGCTTGCGCCCGATGGGATCGGCCAGCGCCTTCGCGTAGTACGCGATCACTGCGTCGCGGCCTTCCTTGGCCCCACTGCGCGAGGCGAGCACGGCATCGTCGGTGAAGACCTCCCGCAGCAGGTCGAGGTCGGGCGTGTCGACCGCCGTCGCATAGCGCCAGGTGGCCGCCCGGGCCTCGTCCATGACCTCCAGGTCGCGCACGCGCGCCATGGCCGTGGCGATGCTGCCGGGCAGGTACTGCGCGGGAGTGAACTCCTTGCGGGCGATGCGCCCGACGCCGTCGGTGACGACGACCGTGTCGCGGTAGCTGCCCCAGCCGGATGCCTCGAATCCCGTGCCCTCGTGCAGGTAGTAGACGGTCGAGTCGATCACGACGGTGGTGCCGTCGTTGGCGACCACGCGAGGATTGGCGATCAGGTGCTGGGTGATGAACGCCTCCGGAAGCATGCCCTGCAGGGATGCCACGATGGCGTCGCCACCGGCTGTCTCGTCCGGGCCCATCGCCATGACGGCGTCGTCGGTGAAGCTGGCGCGAAGGCCGCTCCAATCGCGGGTGTCGACCGTGCGCGCATAGTCGTAGAGGCAGGCCCGGGCGGCCTCGGCTGCCTCGAGGGCGGCAACGCGACGGGCAAGTGCTTCGACGTCCAGGGACATGGCTAGGCCTCCTCGGCGGGCCGGACCCCGCGCTTGGTCAAGGTCACCGGGCCGGTGACGGTCAGGCGGCAGGCCAGGCGGCGGTCGTCGTCGGCCTGCCCCATCGTGCGCTCGAGGGTCTCTCGCTCCTCGTCGAGCATGGGGTCGCAGAACTCGGCGCCCTGCCGGACGATGCTGACGCACAGGCCGCAGTCGGCGTTGCCGTGGCAGTCGCTGGGCCAGGAGTAGCCGGCCGCGGTGGCCGCCGCCATGACGGACTGCCCGGCCGGGACTTCGAGTTCGAGGCCCAGGGGCTGGACGACGACGGTGCTCACGGGACTCCGTTCGTTCGGTGAATGCCTAGTTACCGTAGTCCGCTTCTAGTAACATGCCAACCCTGCGACCGGGCCGATCTGGGCCCGGCGGGACTTCGGATGGGAACGACATGGATCTGGGTATCAAGGGCAAGCGCGCCCTGGTCACCGGCGGCACCCGCGGCATCGGCCGCGCCACCGTCGAGCTGCTCGCCGCTGAGGGCGCCGACGTGGCCTTCTGCGCACGCAATGCGGACGCCGTCGAGGAGCTTGCCGGCGAACTGCGCGCCAAGGGCGTCAAGGTCTTCGCTCGTGCCATCGACGTGAGCAAGGAGGACGAGCTCAAGGGCTTCATCCGCGACGCCGCCGCCGACTTCGGCGGGCTCGACATCCTCGTCTCGAACGTCACCGGCGGCTCGCTGAAGGGCCCGGAGCAGTGGCAGCAGAGCCTCGAGCTCGACCTGCTCCCGCTCGTGCACATGATCGACGAGGGCACCCCGATCCTGGAGGCCGCCGGCGGCGGCTCCATCGTGGCGCTGTCGTCGACCTTCGGCTTTGACAACGTGTGGCCGAGCTCGCCGAACTCCTACGG
>CAYFLP010000173.1:0-5065 GCA_964344045.1 uncultured Bifidobacteriaceae bacterium | reverse complement strand
TGCCCGAGAGAGCCTTGTGGCAAGCGATCGCGGATGGTGGATCTGGGCAGCAGCTGCCGGTTCCATCACCGGAGTGCTGGCGCTGGCGTTCATGGTCCGCCGCGCCAGGCGCAAGGGCCTCGCCGGCTAGCGACCTGGCCGATCAACTTCCCGGCACCGTGCCGCCACGCCGCCACGCCGCCAGGCCGCACTACGGCAGGTATGTGCCGAACTCAGGAATGTCCGAGGTCGACGGGGTCCCAGCCTCCGTCCTCCTTGTGGATCTCCTGGCGCGCAGGGGCCTCGGACTCGACTTCCGAATGCGCACCACAGCCGTAGTTCAAGGTCACGACGCGCCCGTCAGCAGGGCTCATGCGGTTCGCGCACAGGGCGAACTCCTGTCCGAACTGGCCCCACAACGGCACCATGAAACCGCAGGACGAGCACTCCAGCGATGCCTGGCGCGCCATCGACGACGCAGGGCCGTACTCGCCGGTCGACCAGCGATGTGCCGCGTCGTCGCGGCCCCACGCAGACAGCACCCGCTCGCGGCCCAGGCCGATCTCCCACTGCCCGGGCGACAGCGGGCTGAGCGAGGCAACTGACTCCAGGTCGTCTTCAGCCGTGAGACCAGCTGTGAGGTCGGCGGTGACGCCCGGCACGAGGCGCGCGTCACCGGGCTCGGTGGGCAGGACGTCGCCGGGGCCGAGGTCGCCGGGCTGCACGCGCTCGCTCCACGGCACCCACTGCGGGGCAACGAGGGCATCCGGGCCGGGCAGGAGGACGACTTCATTGACCGTCGCCACCTTGGCACGCGATGCACGCGTGATGGTGACCGACCAGCGCCAGCCGACGTAGGCCGGGTTGAGGCAGGCAAACACGTGCGTGGCCACGCGCTCGGCTTCCATGAAGGATTCGAGGTGCTCGCCGACGAAGGATTCGCCAGCCTCCTCGACCGCTGCCGTGCGAGCGAAGTCGGCGCTTGCGATGAGCATGGCATCGCGCTTGGCGTCGTCTGCCGTGGCTGCCCGGGTGGTCACGGGCAAATTGTGTCCGATGTCGCAGCGGGGAGTTGCGCCGGGGGCAGGTTCTCCCTCCTGGTCGACTAGGGTCGGAGCATGGTCGACATGCGCAGCCGTACCGTCCGCACCCTGCTCGCCGGCACCGGAGTGGTCGTCGCACTGGCAGCCCTCTCGGGATGCACGAAGCCGTCCCCCGGAGCCTCCGTGTTCTCCGGCACCGTAGCCGTGAACACCGAGGCCATGTGCTGGTCCGACACGGCGGATGCCATCGACTCGCACACCTGCGCCGAGGACATGGTCGCGAGTGCGACGTCGGGCAAGGGAGCAGCGTCCGTGGCCGTCGTGCCGGGCGACGTGATCGGCATCAGCGTCGATCCAGCCGTGGCCGACGCCGGCTGGTCGCCCGTGATCGGCGGCAATCCGATCGTGCAGGCCCCCCTGCACTCGACGTACTTCCGGTTCACCTACCCCGAGCTGCAGCCGCTGCCCGAAGGAGGCCTGCCGCTCATGATCGTCGCGGGCGATGCCAACAACATGCGCGGCATCTGGGCCTACGTGCTCACCCCGGCGAGCGAGTAGCCCGGCGCGCGGCCACCAAGCAATCGAGCGGTGGGTTGTGGCTCGTCTTCGTCGCGAAGACGAGCCACAACCCACCGCTCGCTAGGCAGGGTGGACCTGAAGCGGCTAGGCGTCCAGGTCGTTGGCAACCGCGCGCAGGACGGCAGCGATCTTGCGAGCGTGATCGTCCGGCGGGTACTTGCCCCGGCGCAGCTGGTTCGAGGTCGAGTCGAGAAGCTTGATGAGGTCCTCGACGATGATCGCCATGTCGTCAGCCGGCTTGCGCGTGCCCTTGACGACCGACGGAGCGGCCGACAGCACCTTGAGCGAGAGCGCCTGCTTGCCGCGCTTGCCGTCGACTACGCCGAACTCGACCTTGGTGCCGGCCTTGAGGCTGGTCACGCCCGCAGGCAGGGTCGAGACATGGACGAAGACGTCGTCTCCCTCATCGGACGTGATGAAGCCGAAGCCCTTCTCGGCTTCGTACCACTTGACGGTTCCGGTAGGCACGGCTTCCTCGCTTCACGGCATCCGGGGGAACCCCTCCCCCGTCGCGGCTCCTTGCGCGCCTGGAAAGGTTACCCCGTGACCCCTGAATCCTCCCGAGCCGACCTCGTCCTGCGTATCGGGGCGGCCATCACGGTGCTGGGCCTGGCCTGCACGGCGGTCGCCATGATCCCGCTCATCGTGACCAGCGTGAGCCTGCCCCCGTGGTGGTGGTTCCTGGCCATGCTGGTCGGGGTCGGCCTGGTCGTGGTCTTCGTCGGCATGGCCATGGCGGCCCGCGACCGCGCCCGGCTTGCCCGTACGAGACAAGGCTCCTGACCGACTCCCGTACCGTTGGTCGGATGAGCACTCCGCGAAGCCTCGCCGACGACCTGCGCGGTCGGGACGACGATGCCCTGGCAGCGCTGCTCACCCTGCGCCCGGATCTCGTGCGGCCCGCGCCATCCGACATCACGGTGCTCACCGGCCGGGCCACGAGCAGCCCCTCGCTGGCGCGGTGCCTGGACGGGCTCGACGCACTCACCCTGCACGTGCTGGCAACTGCTGTCGATCTCACCCAGCGCGAGTCCAATCGGCGCGAGACCCCGAGCGACGCGGTGAGCGATGCCGTCATCGCCGCCCACAGCACGGCCGGCCTGGGAGACGACCCCGAGGCGGCCATGGCCGTCCAGTCGAGCCTGCAGCGACTCGTCGAGCTGGCCCTCCTGTGGGGGACTCCCGAGCGCAGGCACGTGGTCCAGGGCGTGCGCGAACTGATGCGCGAGCTGCCCATGCCGGCGTGGCCAGTGGCCGTCCTGGAGGAATCCGATGAGGCCGGCAGTGCCTCGCTTGCCCGCCTGACCGATGTCGATGCGCTGTGCGCCCTGCACGCGCACGACCTGATCGTCGCGGTGCGCGACCTCCTCGACAGCTGGTCAGCGGAGCCGCCGCAGATCCTGCGCACAGGGGGCCTTGCCCTGCGCGACCTGGCCATGGCCGGCCGAGTGCTGCATTGCGGCCCGGCCGAGGCATCGACCGTCATCGAGGTCGCACACGCCGCCGCCTTGGTGGCTGACGACCAGGACGAGCCCGCCCACTGGGTGCCCACCGATGGCTACGACGCCTGGCAGGCACTTCGACGTCCCGAGCAGTGGCTGGCACTCGTGCACGCCTGGCTGCGCCTTCCCCGCCTGGCGAGCCTGGCCGACGAGCGCACCCAGGTGCTCGTCGACTCGCGCGACCGGCGCGTGATCCCCTCGATCCGCCGCGCAGCGCTCGGCGCCTGGGCGGCCGCCGGTGCCGGGCACGCGGTGACCCCGGCAGCCCTGGAGAGAGTGCTCGATCATGCCGAGCCGCGTCGCGCCGGCGAGCTGCGGCACCTGACTGTCGTGGCGACGGTGCGCGAGGCCGAGCAGCTCGGCCTCGCCGTGGGCGGGGTGCTGTGCGACGCGGCCCGCGCGCTCCTCGATGACGGGCTCGACGCGCGCAACGCCGATGCGCAGGCTCGGGCCGCGGTGCACGATGCCCTGCCTGCGGAGATCGACCACGTCCTCATCCAGGCCGACCTCACTATCGTGGCGCCGGGCCCGCTCGACATTGACGTTGCACGGCAGCTGCGCATCGTCGCCGACGTCGAGTCGCGCGGCCATGCGACCGTCTACCGCGCGAGTGAGGAGTCGCTGACCCGTGCGCTCGACGCAGGCTGGGACGCCGATGCGATCGTCGCCCTGTTCACGCAGGTGTCGCGGACTCCCGTGCCGCAGGCACTGTCGTACCTGGTGCACGACGTGGCCCGCCGGCACGGTGCCGTCCGCGTGGGCAATGCGCTGGGCTATGTGCGGTGCGACAACGCCGACACGCTCGCGACCGCACTGCACGACCGCCGTCTGGCCAAGCTCTCGTTGAGGCGTATCGCCGACACCGTCCTGGTCAGCCATTACCCCGCCAGCGACATCATCACCGCGCTGCGCGCGGCGGGGTACTCGCCCGCTGCCGAGGGCGCCGACGGCACCGTCCTGGTCCATCGCCCCAATGACCGGCGCACGCGCACGCCCAAGGCCCCTCGGGTAACCGCGCGACGCGACGATGCCCTGGTGTCGGCGGCCATCCGCGCGCTGCGGGCGTCCGACCGCTCCCAGCGCCCGCGCACCGCAGCCGCAGTCGCCGGCCCGGCATCGGCCGGTGCACCGAGCCTGTCATCAGCGGCAGTGTCGACGACCATCAAGAAGGCCGTGCTCGAGCACCAGCCGCTGTGGATCGGCTACGCGGAGGTCGATGGCACGGTGACCGAGCAGGTGGTCGATCCGATCCGGATCTCGGCAGGCACGCTCACGGCCTTCGATCACAGGTCCGAGACGGTGCGCACCTTCGCCGTGGCCCGGGTCACGGGCGTAGCACCCGCAGAGGCCTAAGCCCGCCCCGCTCCTCCGCCGAGCCCCGCCGGATGGCGGTTTTTCGGCGGCTGGAAGCCGCGAAAACCGCCATCCGGCGGGGCTCGGCGGTCGGCGATCAGCGGGGGATGCGCAACTCGCCCGTCCAGACGGTGAGGTCAGCGAGCACCTCGGGAATCGGCGCGACGCCGATGCCGGGACCAGTCGGCACGCGCAGGCGGCCCTCCTCGAGCACGAAGGGCTCCGTGACGTCGACCTTGTAGTAGCGATCCGAGGCACTGGTGTCACCGGGAAGCGTGAACCCGGGCAGCGCGGCCAGGGCAACGTTGGCCGCCCGGCCGATGCCCGTCTCGAGCATGCCGCCGCACCACACCGGCACGCCACGGGCCATCGACAGGTCGTGGATGTCCTTGGCCTCCAGATAGCCGCCGACGCGCCCGGGCTTGATGTTGATGACCGAGCACGCGCCGAACTCGAGCGCCGAGTCCGCGGACTCGACGGAGTGGATCGACTCGTCCATGCACACCGGGGTCTGGAGTGCCTTCGAGAGCAGGACGTGGCCGTACCAGTCCTCCTCCTCGAGCGGCTGCTCATGGAAGAGCAGGCCGAACTCATCGAGCTGGCGAAGGT
>CAYFLP010000172.1:0-5141 GCA_964344045.1 uncultured Bifidobacteriaceae bacterium | reverse complement strand
GCGATCAGGGTCGCCCAGACGGGCACTCCGCGCAGGTAGTTCTTGGTGCCGTCGATGGGGTCGATGATCCAGGTGCGGTCGCTGCTGCCTGCAGTGCCGAACTCCTCGCCGATGACTGCGTCACCAGGACGCTCGGCGGCGAGCGTCGTCCGCAGCGCCTGCTCGACAGCGCGATCGGCCTCGGTCACGGGGGTCGAGTCCGGCTTCGACTCGACCTGGAGGTCGCGTGCGCGGTAGCGGCTCATCGAGAGGACGTCTGCCGCATCTGCGAGGGCCATGGCGAGCGCAAGGTCGTCAGCGAAGGCGGAAGTGGCGCGTGAGTCAGGCACGCCTGCACTCTAGTTCGTCGCAGCGAACCCGTCGCCGGCATCGAGCCGGCTCCGCACGAGGCGGCGCAGGGAGTCGCGTCGCTCACGCGGCACCCCGGGGGCGTTCAGCGCGCATTCGGGCTCGTCGTGCGAGCAGGCGCGCGGGCAGTCGGCCGTGAAGGCCTCGAGGTCGGGGAATGCATGGATCACCCGGGACGCGTCGACATGGGCCAGCCCGAAAGAGCGGATGCCGGGCGTATCGACGATCCAGCCACCGTCCGGCAGGTGCAGTGCGCGGACGTTCGTCGAGGTATGGCGGCCCTTGCCGGTAACGGCGTTGACGTGGCCCGTGACGCGATCCGCATCGGGGACGAGGCCATTGACGAGGGTGGACTTCCCCACGCCGGAATGGCCGAGCAGCACTGTCTCCTCGCCAGCGAGCTGGGCGCGCAGGTCGTCCGGCACGTGCCCGTGCCGCACGATGAACACGGGCACGTCGATCGGGGCGTAGAGGTCGACGAGCTGGTCCGGCGGGCGCAGGTCGGTCTTGGTCACGACCAGGAGAGGGGAGATGCCCGCGTCGAGTGCCGCCACGAAGGCGCGATCGATCAGTCCTGTGCTGGGCTCCGGGTCGGCGGCAGCAGTCACGACGGCGAGCTGGGTTGCATTCGCGACGATGACGCGCTCGACCGGATCATCGTCGTCTGCCGTGCGGCGCAGGGTCGACAGGCGCTCGCGGCGCCGCACGATGCGTCCCTGCGAGCCGGCGTCGCCCGACAGGTCGCCCACGATGTCGACTCGGTCGCCCACCACGATGCCCTTGCGGCCGATCTCGCGCGCCTTGACCGCATGGATGACGGCCTGCGAGTCGAGTTCGACCGTGAACCGGCCGCGGTCGACGGCTATGACGATGCCGACGGAGGCATCCTCGTGCCCGGGACGGTCCTTCGACCGCGGCCGGGACTTCGACCGGCCTGGCCGGACCCGGACATCGTCCTCGTCCAGCCGTTCATGCGCCTGTCGGCCAGGGGAGCGGGTCACGTGCGCTCTCAGCCCTCGCCCAGCAGGCTCGCCCAGCGGCCGGCGAAGTCCGGCAGGGTCTTCGCAGTCGTCTCGATGTCCTCGACCATGATGCCTGGAACGCGCAGGCCGATGATGGCTCCGGCCGTCGCCATGCGGTGGTCTGCGTAGGTGCGGAATGTCGTGGGGCTCATGGTGCCAGGCGCGATGGACAGGCCATCGGGCAGTTGCGTCACCGTGCAGCCGAGGGCGTTGAGCTCGGCCTCGAGCGCCGACAGTCGGTCGGTCTCGTGGTCGCGCAGGTGCGCGATGCCGGTGAAGGTCGAGGGAGAGTCGGCCAGGGCCGCCAGGGCAGCCAGGGTGGGAGTCAGCTCGCCGACCTCGCGCAAGTCAGCGCTGATGCCGTGGATCGATCCGTCGCTGCGCAGGATCAGGCCGGCTGGCCCGAGCGAGAGGTCAGCGCCCATGCGGCCCAGCAGGTCGCGGAGCTGGTCGCCTGGCTGGCTGGTGGCAGCAGGCCAGCCCTCGATGGCCACCGTGCCGCCGCAGGCCATGGCTGCGGCGAGGAAGGGAGCCGCGTTCGACAGGTCGGGCTCGATGTCGCAGTCGACGGCCGCGATGTCGTGCGGATCCACATGCCAGACCGAGCCCGACTGGCGGCGCACGACGACGCCGCGCTCGGCAAGCATCTGCTCGGTCATCTCGATGTGCGGCATGCTCGGCACCGGGTCGCCCACGTGATGGACGGTGACCCCGGTGTCGAACCTGGCTGCGCTGAGCAGGAGCCCGGAGATGAACTGGCTGCTTCGGGAGGCATCGACGGTCACCTCCCCGCCGCGCAGCTCGCCGGTAGCGGTGATGGCGAATGGCAGGCGTCCGTTGCCGCGATCGTGCACGCGCGCTCCGAGCTCCTTCAACGACTCGATGACCGTGCCCATCGGGCGTCGGCGTGCCTGCTCGTCGCCGTCGAAGCGGATCTCGCCATGTGCGAGTGTCGCGACCGGCGGCAGGAAGCGCATCACGGTGCCCGCGAGCCCGACGTCGATGCTGGCATCGCCAGACATGTAATGCGGCGTGACGGCGTAGTCGACGTTGCCGATCTCGTCGGTACGCACCACCTCGACCTCATTGCCGAGAGCGGCCAGGCCCTGTGCCATGAGTCGCGTGTCGCGTGCGTCGAGAGCGCCTCGAATCACGCTGGGTCCGTCGGCCAGGCAGGCGAGGATGAGCGCCCGGTTGGTCGCCGACTTGGAGCCAGGGACCTTGACGACGGCATCGATGGGCCCGGCTGCTGTGGGGGCCGCCCACGGCGCGGCGTCGTGATCTGTGCTCACGCCGGACAGGCTAGTCGCACCGTCCGCTACGCCCGGCGGCGGACGACGGCGATGGCCGCCACGACGAGGGCGATCACGACGAGGGCGACCACGACCAGGATCACTGTCGGCGAGGTACCCGCCTGGGCGGGGGCCTGGTCGCCAGCATCGGCAGGTTCTGCGCTGGGTGAGGGTTCCGCCGGGGCAGCGGAAGCACTGGTCGGGCTCGCTCCAGCTGCCCCCGAAGAGCCTTGCCTCGCCGAGGGAGTTGCCAGTGCGGTCCCGGGCTCAGCGCTCACGGTCGCATCCGCGGGCGCCTTCCCGACAGCGAAGGCATAGCGGCCCTTCACCGTGTGGCCGTCCTGCGACACGATGCGGTACGCGACCGTGTACTGGCCGTCACCGGCGCTGCCGCTCACGTGCGTGCTGATCGTCGTGTGGTCGATGGTGGGCTGGGGGTCGCTCACCACGGTTCCGTCCGGTCCCTTCACCACGAGCGCGCATCCGACATCGAGGAGGTCCTCTGCCCACTCGAGCGAGACTTCCGCAGGCACCTCTGCCAGGAGCTCGCCCTCGAGGGGCACGGTCGTGACGAGCTCTGCATGGGCGAACGCCGGGGGAGCGTCGATGGTCGCGACGCCTGCCATGGTGCCGGCGCCCAGCACGAAGGCGGCGGCCAGGGCGAGCGAGCGAGTGACCAGATGCGTCATGCGAAGAGCCCTTCTGCGATGTAGCCGCCTTCGGCGGCCCCCGGGGGGAGTGCGTAGCTGGCCGAGCCGATCGTCGTGTTCCAGCGGTTGAAGGCATCGGACGACGCCAGCCGCTTCTGCATCGGAATGTAGGAGGTGCGCGGATCGCGCGTGTAGGCGGCGAAGAGCAGGCCCATGTCGTTGGTGCCGTCCCGCATGCCGTTGTCGTAGCTGTACGGGCGGCGCAGGATCGACTCGGCCGCAGTCGTGGCGTGGGCGACGGCGATGTGCGAGTCGGCCGGTATCACCGGGAGCCCGTCCGAGTCGACGGCATCGAATGGCACCGGATCCGTCTCGCTCGTGCCGCCCAGGGGCGCCCCCGTGTCGAGCGTGCGTCCGATGACCACTTCCTTGGTGGTGGGGTCGAGCGCGTCCCACGTGTCGAGCAGCATCCGGATGCGTCGTAGGACCAGGATCGTGCCGCCCTGCCACCGTCCGGGCTGATCGATCCACACGATGGACTCGAAGTCCGCAGTTCCCGCTGCGGGATTGATGGTGCCGTCGACCTGGCCCATGAGGTTTCGCGTCGTCGCGCTGCCGGGGTTCGAGGGCACGCCGGAGCGAAAGCCGGGCTGGGTCCATCTGACGTGGGCAACGGTGGACGTGTCCTTGGTGAGCATGCGGATCGCATGGGAGAGCACGAGAGGGTCATCGCATCCGACTTGCAGCAGCACGTCGGTCTGGCCCCACGGGTCCTCGAAGGCGTCGGTCGTGAACTTCGGGATGACGGCGAGCTGCTCGGGCATCTGCTCGAGCGTGTCCGTCTTGCGGAAGAACGGCCGTCCGAGACCGACCGTGATCGTCAGGTTCGCAGGGTCGGCGGCAAGCTGCGGCTCGGTGTCGCCCAGGGCCGCTTCGCCCGCAGTGAGCCGGGCGGCGTCGTCGCTGACGAGGCGGAGGAGGGCCTCGCCGTCGTTGCGCGCGGCCTGGCCGTGGTCATGCGCGAGGTCCAGGCCGAGGAAGGTCTGCCAGGTGGCCGGAGCCGTCTCGACCCCGGCCTGGTGCTGACCGTAGAAGGAGATGGCACGTGTCGCGGAAGCAGGCGCGGTGGCGGCTGTCGCGGTCTCCACTGCGGAGGCGGTCGGGGAGGCTGGCGCTGCCGGCGTGGCAAGGTCGCCCACCTCGGCTGGGCCACTGGTCGCCGCAGCGCAGCCGCCGACGGTGCCGAGTACTACGGCACCGCCGGCGGCCAGCAGGCCGCGACGGGTGAGTTGGGGATTCACGGCCCCGTTGCGGTTCATGTCTGCTTCCTTGCTAGCTCATGTCCATCGACGAGTCGCTGGACGATCCGTTGTAGGTCTCGTTGGCGCCTGCGAACACCTTGCCCATGACGGTTGCCTTCAGCAGGCCGCCGTCCGCGGTCACCAAGGTGAGCGGCACCATCGTGCCTGCCGTGACGGGCCTGGCGAGCTTCATGAGCATGATGTGGTTGCCGCCGGGCTTGAGCTCGACGGAGCCGCCCGCCGGGATCACGAAGCCGCCCTGCTTCTGCTGCATGACCATGGCTCCGTCCTTCATGACGACTTCATGCAGTTGCGTAGGCGAGTAGGCCGTCTGCGCGCCGATGACGCGGATGGCCTTGTTCGTGGGGTTGCTGATGACCCCGAAAGCGGCCGACATCCCGGAGTCTGCAGCTTTCACCCACGTGTCCGTGAACGTCAACGGAGACTTCTTGGTCGTGACGAGCTTGCCCCACGTGGCCTTGCCCATGGAGTTCGTCAGGCAGACCTGGGCCTCGCCTTCGTGGATCA
>CAYFLP010000171.1:0-5282 GCA_964344045.1 uncultured Bifidobacteriaceae bacterium | reverse complement strand
TCAGACCGAGAAGGATGCAATCGAGCGCTTCCTCAACGGCATCTGTCGGTCCCTGCCTGCGAATACGCCCTGAAAGGCCGCTCCCGTGAGAAACGCATGGGCGTGGCCCAGCATCGTCGCGGTGGTGGTCGCGTGTGCCTTTATCCCGGCACTCACTGACGCGTCCGACCCGTCAGTGTCGAGTGGCGAGGCGCGGGCCTTGGGTGAGGGAGGGTCGGAAACCGACGCTGCCATGAGTGATCGGATGGCCGCGTGCCTTCAGATCGCGGAGGATGTGCGGCTACTCGGCATTGAGCAGAATCAGGTTGGCACGGACATGAACAGGGCGTACTTCGAACTCACGGTCCTCCAGAGCGAGTTCGCCAACCTTGAGGCGGCCGAAGCGGCCGCTGCCGCTGGCCGTGGCACTCAGGCGGCTGCCGACTCGACCTATGACGAGGCCTTGGCGGCCATCGCCGCCCGCAGGGGTGCCCAGGCGGGCGGTCAGCTGGACGCAGTGGCAGGTGCGAACTCGGCAGTGTTGGACCTTCGCTCCTATTTCGGTGACACCACGAGCCCGAGCCCCTTGCGGCTAGGCGACCAGGCCCCTGCTCCCGTGGCAACTCAGAATCCCGGCCCTCGTCACTCCGAGGAGTATCTCGACCACGTGCGTCGCATCCGGGCGGTGAACGATCGCATCAACGAACTCCAGCAGCACGATGCTGTGCTCCTGCAGCGCAGCAAGGATTTGGACGCACGGCATGCGGCCGTGTGCGTCCAGAACTGACGACCGAATCATGCGATAAGCGGCGACACGCACGACGGTGACTCCGCCCGAGCCAGGTGAGTTCGTAGACTCGCCCGGCGATGTCGAACCAGAACCGAGCTCTGCGCCAGTGGCAGGCAGAAGCCCTGGAGCGGTATCTCGAGACGACACCGCGGGACTTCCTGGTCACGGCGACGCCAGGGGCGGGCAAGACCACTTTCGCTCTCGAGCTGGCTCAGCGCCTGCGCGACAAGCGCGTGATCGATCGCATCGTCGTCGTGGTTCCCACCGACCACCTGCGTACCCAGTGGGCAGATGCGGCAAGCCGCATGGGCCTGGTGCTCGACCCCAAGCTCGCGAATGCAGACGGCCCGGTGCGCGCCGACTCGCAGGGATACGTGACGACCTATGCGCAGGTGGCCTCGCACGCGATGCTGCACCGAGCGCGCGCGACGGCGAAGCGCTCCCTGGTGATTCTCGACGAGATCCACCATGCGGGGGATGCGCTCTCCTGGGGCGAGGCGGTGCAGACGGCGTTCAGCGAGGCCAATCGCCGACTGTGCCTGACGGGTACCCCGTTCCGCACCAAGGCCGACGAGCGCATTCCGTTCGTGCAGTATGCGAAGCCTTCCGAGGACGAGGTGATGTCCCTCGCCGACTACACCTACGGGTACCGCGAGGCCCTGACGGACGCGGTTGTCCGTCCGGTGGTGTTCGCGGCGTACTCGGGCACGAGCCGATGGCTCAACTCGGCGGGCGATGTCATCAGCTCGTCCCTGTCGGACGCCGCGACCAAGCGCAAGGAGGAGACGGCCTGGCGCACTGCCCTCAATCCCGAGGGCAAGTGGATCCCGCACGTGATCGCGGCCGCCGACCAGCGGCTGACCGACCTTCGGGAGTCGGGCGTACGGGATGCAGCGGCGCTGATGCTCGCCTCGGACCAGGAGACCGCCCGCGAGTACGCGAAGATCGTCAAGCGCGTCACCGGGCACACGCCAGTTGTCGTGCTCTCGGACGACCCGAAGTCGAGCAAGCGCATCGAGGCGTTCAACGCCAGCGACGACCGGTGGATGGTCGCGGTGCGGCAGGTGTCGGAGGGTGTCGACATCGTCCGGCTCAGCGTGTGCGTGTGGACCACCAGCTACCGCACTCCGCTGTTCTTCGCGCAGGCGGTGGGCCGAGTGGTGCGCGCGCGAAACTCGCGCGAGACCGCGACGGTCTTCCTCCCCGCAGTGCGGCCGCTGCTCGCACTCGCCGCAGAGCTCGAGGAGCAGCGCAACCATGTCGTGCGCATCCCCACCAGCTCGCACCTGGACGATTCCGAGTTCGAGCGGGTGGCCGGTGAGCCAGGCGCGCCGGAGTTCACGGCCCTGGGCTCGGAGGCGGAGTTCGCCCACGTCCTGCACAGCGGGCGGGCGCACACGGCTGGTCTCGAGCCCGAGGACGAGGATTTCCTCGGCCTTCCGGGGCTGCTCAGCCCGGAGCAGACCGCGACGCTGCTCGCTGCCCGCGATGCGCACCTGCGCAAGAACTCGACACTGTTCGACGAGCTCGATGCCGCCGGCAACGGCACGCACTGGCGCGATGTCGAGGCGTTGCGCAAGGAAGTCGCTGCGCTCGTGCGCCAATGGGCGGCTCGCACGACGCGTGCGCACTCCGACGTGCATGTCGAACTGCGCAAGGCAGTGCCGGGTCCGCCCAGTGCGGCAGCGCCGGTCGAAGTGCTCGAAGCCCGTCGCGACTACCTGCTCGGCAAGGTCGGCTGACCTGCGCGCGTAGGCTCGCACGCATGGTCGCCTCGGGCAAGGGAAGCAATCGCGTCGTACTGCGCGATCGCTATTTCCGGCGGCTCGTCGCATCCCGCCTGATCAGCAACATCGGCAATGGCATGGCGCCGATCGCCCTCGCCTTCGGCGTCCTTGCGCTGCCGGGCGCAACGCCCACGTCGCTGAGCATCGTGCTTGCCGCTACTGCCATCCCCGCTGTGCTCCTGCTTCCCATCGGCGGAGTCGTCGCCGATCGCGTGGGCAAGCCGCGCATGATCAGCTCGACCGACATGGTGCTCAGCGGTGTCGTGATGATCACGGCCGTCCTTCTCATCACCGGCAACGCGACCGTCGTGAACCTGGCCATCCTCGGCGCGATCACGGGCGCCCTCAATGCCATGTGGTGGCCGGCCTATCCCGGCCTGGTGCCCGACGTGGTCGAGGAGCAGCACCTCCAGCCGGCGAATGCACTCATGGGGGTTGCCTCCAATGGCGGCCTCATCGTCGGCAGCGCCATCGGAGGCATCCTGGTCACGTTCGTGGGATCGGGTTGGGCGATCGCGGTGGATTCGCTCACCTTCCTGGCGGCCGGACTCCTCGTGTTCTCGATCCGCCACCTGTCGCGCCCGAACGAGTCGAGTGGCTCCATGCTCGCCGACCTCGCGCACGGCTGGCGGGTGTTCATCTCGTACAAGTGGGTCGTCGCGATCGTCGCGTCGTTCAGCTTCATCGTCATGGTCTGGCGGGGAGCGGAAGAGGTGCTCGGACCCGTTACCGCCCGCGAGTACTACGGCGGCCCTGCAGGGTGGGCGGTCGTGGTGTCGGCCCAGGCCTTCGGGCTCCTCGCAGGCGCGCTGATCGCGACCCGGCTTCGACCGCGCCGGCCCCTCGTGCTCGGCATGATCGCGATGCTGGCGCTGCCGTTGTTCCTCGTCCTGCTGGCCTTCGCAGCTCCCCTGTGGGCAGTGGCGGCGTCGAGCTTCCTGCTCGGAGCCTGCATCGAGGTGTTCGGCATCTTGTGGTTCACCGCCTTGCAGACCCACGTGCCCAGCGAGGCCATCTCGCGGGTGAGCGCCTACGACGCCCTCGGCTCGATGATGTTCGGCCCGATCGGCCTGGCCCTCGCGGGCCCGCTGCTGGCGATCATGTCCCTTGAACAGGCCTTCCTCCTCGGTGCCGCCGTGGCATTGGCGGCGGTCGTCGGCGGTCTCGTCCCGCGTGCGGTCCGGTCCCTCGTTGCCGAAAGTCCCTGACTTTCCAACTGATGGACCTCCTAGCACCCGAGGTTGGCTGTGCGATCCGCGCTCCGCTCTGGAAGGATGATCGCGCTTGCATCCCACCGGCAGGCGCCCACCTAGTAACACCCACCAAGTGATGGAGTAACCGATGCCCGTTGCATCCCCCGAGGTCTACGCCGAGATGCTCGACCGAGCCAAGGCCGGCAAGTTCGCCTACCCCGCGATCAACTGCACCTCGTCCCAGACCATCGTCGCCGCCCTCCGCGGATTCCAGGAGGCCCAGAGCGACGGCATCATCCAGTTCTCGTTCGGCGGCGCCGAGTTCGCCTCCGGCCAGACCGTGAAGTCGATGGTGGCCGGTGCGGTCGCCCTGGCCGAGTTCACCCACTCGATCGCCCAGAGCTACGACATCAACGTCGCGCTGCACACCGACCACTGCGCCAAGGAGAAGCTGGCCGGCTACGTCGAGCCCCTGCTGAAGATCTCGCAGGAGCGCGTGGCCAAGGGCCTCGAGCCGCTGTTCCAGTCGCACATGTGGGACGGCTCGGCCGTGCCGCTCGGCGAGAACCTCGAGATCGCGCAGCGCCTGCTCGACGAGTCCGTGAAGGCCCGCACCATCCTCGAGATCGAGATCGGCGTCGTGGGCGGCGAAGAGGACGGCGTCGAGGCCTCGCATGACGCGAAGCTGTTCTCGACCGTCGAGGACGGACTGGCCACCGCCGAGGCACTCGGCCTTGGCGAGCGCGGCCGCTACCTCGTTGCCGCCACGTTCGGCAACGTCCACGGCGTCTACAAGCCCGGCAACGTCGTCCTCACCCCCAAGGTCCTCGACGACATCCAGAAGGCAGTCGGCGCGAAGTACGGCACCGACAAGCCGTTCGACCTGGTCTTCCACGGCGGCTCGGGCTCGCTGCTCAGTGAGATCCGCGAGGCCCTCGACTACGGCGTCGTCAAGATGAACATCGACACCGACACCCAGTACGCGTTCACCCGTCCGGTCGCTGACCACATGTTCAAGAACTACGACGGCGTCCTGAAGGTCGACGGTGAGGTCGGCAACAAGAAGGCCTACGACCCGCGCGCCTGGGGCAAGCTGGCCGAGGCGGGCATGGCCGCCCGCGTCGTGGTCGGCTGCGAGGACCTGCGTTCGGCTGGCACGCACGTCAGCTAGTGCTCGTCTGAGGACAGCCTCTCGCCGAACAGCCTCTCGCCGAACGGTGGGTTGTGGCTCGATTCCCCCGGGAATTCGAGCCACAACCCACCGTTCGCCGTTGGGGGGCGGGCACGGATGGTCGGGTGCGGATGGCAAGGTGATGACATGACGATCGGACGTGACCTGCTGGACGGCCCCCCGCCCACCCTGCTGCCGCAGGACCCTGCAGCCGAGCAGCTCGCGGCAGGCGCCGAGCCCGATGCAGTTGTCCGTGCGCATCCGGCGAGCCCGCTGGCCTGGGCCGTGCTGAGCGATCAGGCCTGGGCGGACGGGCGGTCAGTGGAGGCGTACGCCTTCGCGCGGGTGGGCTACCACCGCGG
>CAYFLP010000170.1:0-5366 GCA_964344045.1 uncultured Bifidobacteriaceae bacterium | reverse complement strand
AAGAGGCGACGGCAGCCCTCGGCAGCCTGAAGGCCTTCGCCGACCTGCCGCCGGCCACGCTCTCGGCCCTTGCCAAGGCCGATCCGGCCGCCCTTGCGAAGATCGCCCGGCACCTGCCGGCCGATGCCAGCGGCATCGCTGGCGGCATGAGCTGGCTGGGCGCCACCTTGGCCCCCGTCGCCCATGACCTCGGCATCACCAAGGCGGACGAGAAGTCGTACGCCGCCTTGGTCGGGCAGTTGCAGCAGGCAGCCGCGCTCGACCCGGCGCAGCTGGGCAAGGCTGCCATCGCACTGCCGTCCCTCGCCGCCCTCGCCCGTCATGACAAGGCGACCATCGACCTCCTCGGCAGCCTGCAGCCCTCCGACCTGGCCTTCCTCGAGGGCCTCACCCGGCAGGACATCGTCGAGGTCACGCAGGCCTTCGGCGCGCTGGCGAGATTCGCCCAGCTGCCGGACTCGACCCTCAGGGCACTCGCCACGGCCGACAAGCGCGAGCTGGCCGCGGCGGCCCGCAAGCTGCCGTCGCAGGTGACGGCCATCGAGAAGGACTGGAAGGCGCTGCAGGCCGAACTCGCCAGGCTCCACGCAGCGGGCGAGGCGACGCAGACCGCGACTGCCCAGGTGTCGAGCGACGGCTCCATCGCCTACGCGACCGTGACCTTCAGCGGCGCAGCGCCCGCTAAGGGCGTGCCGGACCAGGTGCTGTCGATCGTGGAGTCCATGCGGTCGGAACAGCTCGAGGTGGGCGCTCAGGGCTCCTCGCTCGAGGGCGCAGGCGCAGGCCCCGACAACAGCGCGGCCATCGGCATCCTCGTCGCGATCGTGATCCTGCTGATCGCATTCGGCTCGATCATCGCGGCCGGCCTGCCGATCCTCGTCGCAGGGACAGGCCTGGCAGGCGGCCTCATGGCCGTCACGATCGCCATGCGCTTCATGGACGTCGCCTCGTTCGCGCCGACGCTGGCCTCCATGATCGGCCTCGGCGTCGGCATCGACTACGCGTTGTTCATCCTCAACAGGTACCGGCAGGGCCTGCAGGAGGGCAAGGCACCGAAGGACGCCGCCCTGACCTCTGTGGGCACCGCCGGCAAGGCCGTGCTGTTCGCAGGCTCCACCGTCATCATCGCGCTGCTCGGCATGTTCGTCCTGGGCATCACCTTCTTCGACGGCCTCTCGGTCGCAGCGGCGATGGCCGTGCTGTTCGTGATGGCCTCCGCACTGGTCTTCCTGCCCGCGCTCTTGTCGCTCCTGGGCACCAGGGCCCTGGCCCTGCGCCTGCCGTGGGCCCGCACCCTCAAGCCCTTCGACCCCGACGCCAGCCGATGGTCGGGCTTCGGGCGGCTGCTGCAGCGAAAGCCGCTCGTGCCGGTCATCATCGCCCTTGCCATCATCGGCATCCTGGCGTGGCCGGCACGCGAGCTGCGGACGGGCTTCACCGACGACGGCACCGCAGCCCAAGGGTCGGTGCTGCGCGTCGGATTCGACCTCATGTCCGAGGGCTTCGGCCCGGGCAATGCCGGCCCGTTCTTCGTCGCCGTGCAGACGCCCACGGACGAGGACTTTGCAGGGCTGCGCGACGCGATCGTCGCACTCGAGAAGACCCCGGGAGTCGCTCGGACGCTGCCGACATCGGCAATGCTGCCCTTGGTCGAGCTCGACAAGTCGACGTTCGGCGACGGGGGCGACGTGACGTCGGTCCTCGTCATCCCGAGCACGTCACCGCAGGCCGAGGAGACCGACCAGCTGCTCGCAGACATCCGTGCGACGACTGCGCCGGCCCTGGAACGCGAGCATGGCGTCAAGCTGTTCGTCGGAGGCACCCAGGCCGTGTCCATGGACTTCACGTCCGTGCTCAACGACAAGCTGCCGCTGTTCTTGCTCATCGTCATCGGCCTGGGCTTCCTCGCCTTGATGCTGCTCTTCCACTCCCTGCTGATCCCGCTCACCGCAGCGGTCACGAGCCTGCTGTCGTTCCTGGGCGCCCTCGGCGTAACCGTCGGCATCTTCCAATTGGGCTACTTCGACACCGTGCTGGGCGTCACGGGCACTGGCCCGATCCTGCCGTTCCTGCCGATCATGATGTTCGCGATCTTGTTCGGCCTGTCGATGGACTACCAGGTGTTCCTCGCCTCGCGGATGCAGGAGGAATGGCGGGCGACCGGCGACAATCGCGAGTCGGTACGCCGGGGCCTTGCCGGTTCCGGACGAGTCGTGGTCATCGCGGCCTCGATCATGACAAGCGTCTTCCTGGCCTTCGTGCCCACGCCGGTCGATGCGATCAAGCTCTTCGGCGTGGCACTGTCGTCGGCCGTGATCATCGATGCGTTCATCGTGCGCTTGGTGCTGGTGCCGAGCCTCATGACGCTCTTCGGCAGGGCGAACTGGTGGATGCCGAAGTGGCTCGACCGGATCCTGCCCACGGTCACGCTGGAGTAGCGGCGATCCTGGCCACGGCGCCGTCCTCGCCGAAGGCGAAGTAGGCGACGCCATCGTCGTTGACGGGCAGGCGATCCGCGCCATCTGTGCCCAGGGCCACGTGGATCTTCTGGGTGCTCCACTTGGTGATGTCGAGCAGCAGCTCGGCGAGCTCGGAAGCCGAGAAGTGCTCGTGCGCCTGGGCTGACAGATCCGGGCCGATGGACGACGGCTGCCAGATGAACGCGTCGACGATGCGCAGCGCCACCTTGTGCCGCTCGGCCAGGTCGCTGGCCTCGTAGAAGTCGATCTTGGCGGTCATGCCGTCGGTCGCCCCTGCCTCGACAGCGTCCGAGAGCCGAAGCGTCTGGCAGATGCGGCAGTCATGCTGCCGTGCGCAGCGCAGCCGCACCAGCTCGGTGGTGACGGGATCCAGCGCGCGCAGGCGCACGACCGCGTCCTGGTAGTCGCCCAGGGACGAGGTCAGGCGGGCGTCGCGTCCGGCGGGCCGATGGTCGGGTCCCAGCGGTACGCGGGGCTGGCGAGGCGTGCTCATCGCGACTCTCGCGGATGCTCGGCGGCCGTAGTTCGGGACCCCAGCCGCGCGGCGGCCAGGCGCAACCGGGTGCGTGCCTCGATGGCATACGAGGTCGTGACCAGGTCCGACAGCTGGCCGGGGGCGAAGTGGCGATCCGCCCGCTGCACGGTGGCGTCGTCGAGGCCGGCGACATCGATGAGCATCTGCTCGACGAGCGCCAGCACGTCGCGCTGCGCTTCGTCCACGGGCTCCGGACGAGGCGCGCCCATCAGCGTCGCCTCGATGGTGGCCGTCACCACGGCGACCAGGGCGGGATCGACGACCTCGCATCCGCGGTCGATCGCCGCCTCAAGTGCCTCGAGGGGCTCGGCCGGAAACGCGAGTGCGGTCACGCCGCCATAGTAGGCAGCGCGACCGCACCGCGAGAGTCACTCCTTCGTCAACCGCCCCTACTGGGCAGCGACGTTCACCGTGAACTGCATGACCACGTTCGAGGCGCCGCCCTGGTCCGCGGGATCGTCGGCGTACATGACGGTGATGGTGGCGGTACCGGGGGCCTTGGCGATGATTGCCGGGACGGCCGTCACGTCACCCGAGCCCTCGGCCTGCTCCGCGGTCACGATCGACGGGTCACTGGACTCCACCACGAGCCCCTTGTCGGACGGAAGGTCGCTGAAGGTGCCGACCTGGTCGACGACCATGTCGACAGTCGTGCCGTTGAGCGACTGCGTCAGGTCGAGAGGGGTCCAGGTGCCGGGGTTGCCGCCCACCATGGCAGACGACGAGGCCGCAGTCGTGGCGGCGGGAGTCGACGAGGTCGAGGAGCTGCTGCAACCGGCGAGGAAGACGGCCCCGAGGGCGAGTGAGCCAGTGAGGGCAAGGGCGGCGGTGCGCTTCATGATGATCCTTAGGTACTAGGCGGTGGGCGTGCGTCGACGGGTTGGACGGTCGAACTCCCCCGTGGTTCCCCTGAGTGAGCATCATTACACCTGCTGGCGCCTTCGATGCCGCCCGAATCCCGCCCCGACGGTCTGCGAGGATGCCCGAGTGACGAAGACCGCCCCCTTCGACGTCGTGCTCATCGACCTCGACGGCACCATCACCGACTCGATCCCCGGCATCCTGCGGTGCCTGCGCCTGGCCCTGCCCGTGGTCGGCCTCGACCACATCAGCGACGAGGAGCTGCAGACCTGGCTCGGGCCTCCCCTGCGGGTCACCATCCTCGAGCGCTACGGCCTCACCGAGCAGCAGCTCGACGAGTTCGTGGTCGCCTATCGCGCCAACTACTTCGGCGGCGGCGAGTACGAATTCGCGGTCTTCCCCGGCATGGACGATCTCCTGCGCGATATCGCTGCGAGCGACATGGCCCTCGTACTGCAGACGGCCAAGCCCATCGAGTCGGCCGAAAGAGTCCTCGTGCGCGCCGGGCTGATCGACTGCTTCGACTTCGTCAGCGGCACCGAGCTCGATCTCATGCGCCAGGACAAGCCCAGCGTGATCCGCCACGGGCTCGAGAGTGCCGGGCTGGACCCGCAGGAGGTGCGGGCCATCGTCATCGGCGATCGCAAGGAAGACATCCTCGGTGCCCAGCACTTCGGCTTCACGAGCGTCGGAGCGGGCTGGGGCTACGCCGAGGAGGGCGAGCTCGCAAGCGTGTCGCCCGACCACATCGTCTCGTCGTCCGACGAGCTCCGCCGCATCCTGGGGTTGACCGCATGAGCACGCCCATCGATCCAGCAGCCCTTGCCGCCCTCTTCGACGATGCCCACACGGCCTATGCCTTCACGGGCGACGATGTCACCGACGAGGAGCTGGCGCGCATCTATGAGCTGGCCAGGCTGGCCCCCACGGCACTGAACTGCCAGCCACTGCGCGTGACCTTCGCGCGCGGCGCCGGAAAGGGCCGCCTCATCCAGCACCTCGCCGAGGGCAACCGGGCCAAGTCGCAGTCGGCACCCGTGACCGCTGTGCTCTCGTATGACATCGACTTCCACGAGAGCCTGCCCACACTGGCTCCGCAGAGCACGGGCGCTCGCGAGCGCTTCGTCGACGATCCCGCGGGTCGCGAGGCATTCGCGCGGATGAACGCGGCCATGCAGGCCGGCTACTTCATCCTGGCCGCCCGTGCGCTCGGCCTGGACGCCGGCCCCATGGGCGGGTTCGACAAGGCAGGCATGGACGCCGAGTTGCATCCCGACTCAGCCCTGAGGTCGTTCCTCGTGGTCAACCTGGGCCATGCCGCCGAGGGCGGCACCTTCCCGCGCAACCCCCGTCACGAAGTCGACGACGCAGTCACGTTCGTTCGTTCCTGACCCCTGCACGGCGCCTGGCCGCCCGTGCTCCGCGGATTCAGGGAACCATGCGTCGCACGTTGACGGCGTACTACCTCGACCGAGGCAAGGTAGGAATCC
>CAYFLP010000169.1:0-5385 GCA_964344045.1 uncultured Bifidobacteriaceae bacterium | reverse complement strand
TTGGGCATCGACACTTCCGGCATGTCCTTGCAGGACGGCAGCGGGCTGTCGCGCGGTGACCGCATCTCGGCATCCACCCTGTCCCGCATCCTCGACCTGGTTGCCGACGGCACTGAGCCCGTGCTCGCCGCCATCGGCCAGGGCCTTCCGGTCGCGGGCTTCACCGGGACACTCGCGGACCGCTTCACTTCCCCGGCCGCGCGCCCGGCGCGCGGCAACGTCCTCGCGAAGACAGGAACGCTCACCGGGGTCATCGCCCTGGCCGGTCTCGCGCGCACCGAGAGCAACCGGCTGCTGGTCTTCGCGGTCATGGACAACCATGCGACGTCACTGGATGGCTCGCGCGAGAGAATGGACCGCATCGCTGCGGCGCTCGCCCAGTGCGGGTGCAGTTGACGAACGACGACAGGAAGGCACACGCGTGACCCAGGCCCCGGCTCCGATCCTGCTCCCGGTCAACCAGTTCGACCACTTCTACCGAGGCGGCGACCGCATCGGCGCGCTGCGGCATGGGCCCGGCGGCCCGCAGCGGCCGGAGGAGTGGATCGCATCGACGACCGCGCGCTTCGGCCAGGCCCCGCAGGGGTTCAGCGTGCTGCCTGACGGCCGGCTCCTCGTCGAGGCGATCGATGCCGATCCCGTCGCGTGGCTCGGCGATGACCACGTCGCCCGCTATGGCACGAGCACCGAGGTGCTCATCAAGCTGCTCGACCTCAACCAGCGCCTGCCCGTGCACCCGCACCCGAACCGGGAGTTCGCGCGCACGCACCTCGGACTGGCCCACGGCAAGACCGAGGCCTGGTACGTACTCGACGCGCCCCCCGGTGCCCAGGTCGGCGTGGGCTTCCGCGAGCAGATGAGCCGTGCGGCCGTGAGCGAGTGGGTGCGCGCGGGCGACAGCGAGGCACTGCTGGGCGCCTTGCAGACCCGCGAGGTGCGGCCCGGCGACGCCATGCTCGTTCCGGCCGGACTCCCGCACACCGTTCAGTCCGGGGTGTTCGTCCTCGAACTGCAGGAGCCCACTGACCTGTCGATCCTTCTCGAATGGCAGGACTTCGCCGTCGACGGGACGAAGGACGGCCACCTCGACCTCGGCTTCGACACTGCCCTCGGAGCAGTCGACCTCGCGGCCGTCAGCGCAGGCGACCTCGATCGCCTCGTGCTCACGCGAGAGTCCATCGAGGGCGCTGGGCTTCGCTCGGCGATGCCTGCCGAGGCGGATTCCTACTTCCGCGCCCATCGCTTCGACACTGCCCTGGGCGAGGTCGTCGTGCCTGCCGGGTTCAGTGTCATCTTGTTCCTCGAGGGCACGGGCGTGCTGCGCTCGTCGGCAGCCTCGCTCGAGGTGACCAAGGGCGACGTGGCGTTGGTGCCGTTCGCCTCGGGCGATGTGACCCTGCACGGGCTGGGTCCCGCGGGCCTGGTCGGAGTCGTGTGCCGTCCGCCGGCGGCCGACGCCCCGGCCGGTGCGCGCTAGGAGCGCCGGGCAGACATGCAGGAGGCCATCGACTGGGACCTGGCGCTGGCGACAGCCGTGCGCCTGGCTCCACGTGGCCCCGACCTCCCGGTCGATGAGGCACGTGCGGCCGTGCGCCAGCTGCGGGAGCTGGCCGTCGAGGCCGTTGCGCCGGTCCGCGACGTCACGCGGATGAGCGCTCCTGACGACAGCACCGCGGCGGTCGTCGACCGGCGCGAGTGGATTGCCTCGAATGTCGAAGGCATGCGCGTGATCCTCGAGAACTGGCAGGCGCTGGGCGATCGAGCCGAGTCGGCGCCAGCGGTGGTGCGCGGGCTGGGCTCGCGCGGCACCGCACTGCAACTCGGCGCGGTGCTGGCCTGGATGTCAACGAAGGTGCTCGGGCAGTACGAGACGTTCGCGGCCACCAACGGCCAGCCCGGGCGCCTCCTGCTCGTCGCTCCCACGATCGTGCAGGTCGGCAGGTCGCTCGACGTCGACGACCGCGACTTTCAGCTGTGGGTGTGCCTGCACGAGGAGACCCATCGCGTGCAGTTCGGCGCCGTCCCGTGGCTGTCCGGGCACCTGACCTCGCTGGTGAGCAGGTTTCTGGATGCGTCGGACCTCGGCATGCGCGAGACGCTGCAGCGACTGGTCTCGTTCGCCTACGCAGCCGTGAGATCACTGCGCTCCGATGTCGATGTCATGCGGGCGCTCCTCACCGTCGAGCAGCGGGAGATCCTCGCGGAGCTGACCGCCGTGATGACCCTGCTCGAGGGGCATGCCGACGTCGTCATGGACGAGGTCGGTCCTGCTGTCGTGCCCAGCGTCGCGGAGATCCGCGAGAAGTTCACCACTCGTCGCGAGAACCCCGGTGCAGTCGACGGCCTCGTCCGCCGTGCGCTCGGCATGGAAGCCAAGATGCGCCAGTACAGCGAGGGCGCGGTGTTCGTCCGCGAGGCAGTCGCCCAGGTCGGAATGACGGGCTTCAACCGGGTGTGGGATTCCCCCCAGGCCCTGCCCCGCCCGGACGAGATCCATGACCCAGCGGCGTGGGTAGCCCGGGTGGGCCGGGCCGTCGCGTGAGCCGACGTGCTGCGCCGGCAGAGGTGATGGCCGTGCGCGGGGCTGTCCGTGCGAGCCTGGGCGAACTGGGCGGCGGATCGCGCGTGATCGTCGCGTGCTCGGGCGGCCCGGACTCGTTGGCCCTTGCCGGCGCTGCAGCCTGGGTCGCGGAGCGCTTGGGCATGGAGGCGAGCGCTGTCGTTGTCGATCACGGGCTCCAGCCCGGTTCGGCCACTGTCGCGCAGGACGCTGCTGCCGCGTGCCAGGCCCTCGGCCTGATGCATGCGGAGGTCATCGCCGTGAGCGTGGGCCAGGCCGGCGGCCCCGAGGCTGCGGCCCGGGAAGCCCGGTACGCGGCTCTCGAAGCAGCCGCTGCCCGTGCCCAGGCATCGGCCGTGCTCCTGGGGCACACCCTCGACGACCAGGCCGAGACCGTGCTCCTGCGCATGGCCCGCGGGTCGGGAACCCGATCGCTCGCCGCCATGGCAGAGGTGAACGGGATGTGGCGGCGCCCTCTCCTCGGCCTTCGCAGGTCGGCCGTGCACCAGGCGGCCCAGGACCTGCTGGCACCCCTCGGCCTGACGCCGTGGCAGGACCCGCACAACACCGATCCCGCCTATGCGCGCTCGCGCGTGCGCCATGCGCTCGCTGTCCTCTCGGACGACCTGGGAACCGGCTTCGCGACCGGGCTGGCGCGCACTGCCGACCTGGCGCGCGCCGATGCCGATGCGCTCGATGCCCTTGCAGGCGAGGCCTTCGCGGCGACCGTCACGTGCGACGCGGTGTCGTGCACTGCTGACGCAGCCGAGCTGGCATCCATGCACAGGGCCCTGCGCTGGCGGATTCTTCGCGCCATGGCACTGCGCCTGGGCGCGCCGGGCGACGACATCGACAGCGACCAGGTGCTGCGGGTCGACTCCCTCGTCACGGGCTGGCACGGCCAGGGCGCCATCCACCTGGCTACCGGCATCATCGCCGAACGCCTCTATGGCAGGCTGTCGCTCCACAGGGGATCCGGCCGGCACGACTCGCGATCAGCGGACTTGAGGGAGTAAAGCGTGGAGCCACAGGACATCTCCCACGATCTCAAGCATGTACTGCTCACGGAGGAGCAGATCCATGCCCGGCTCGTGGAACTGGCCAAGCAGATCGATGCCGACTATGCCGACAAGGATCTCCTGCTCGTCGGCGTTCTCAAGGGCGCTGTCATGGTGATGGCTGATCTCGCCCGCACGCTCAGCATCTCGGTGTCGATGGACTGGATGGCCGTGTCGTCCTACGGCTCGGGCACGACCTCGAGCGGTGTCGTCCGGATCCTCAAGGATCTCGACACCGACCTCAATGGGCGCAACGTTCTCATCGTCGAGGACATCCTCGACTCCGGGCTCACGCTCTCGTGGCTGATGAAGAACCTGACCTCGCGCGGCCCGGCGTCGGTCGAGGTGTTCACCCTGCTGCGCAAGCCCGAGGTGCAGAAGGTCCAGATCACCCCGCGTTACCTCGGCTTCGACATCCCCAATGAGTTCGTCGTCGGCTACGGCCTCGACTACGCCGAGAAGTACCGCAACCTTCGCTGCGTGGGCACCCTCGCCCCGCACGTCTACAGCTGACGCAGCTCGCCGGCGGGGCCGAGCCTCCTTCCTAGCGAACCGCCCAGCTGCCTGCTGTCGTGTAGTAGGGCTGGCGGGTGCACACGAAGCCGCCCGTGCCGCCGTTGGGCCACTGAGCCCAGCTGCGCCCCCAGCTGACGTTCGCGAGGTCGGCTAGCCCCGGGAAGTCGATGAGGGTGTCGGGCTGGACGTCGCAGGCGTCGGACTCTGCGCGGGCGAACTGCTGCAGGGGAGCGGTGGGCACGTTGTCACCGGATGCCTGGGCTCGCATGTCGATGATCGAGACGGTGTTGTCGCCCGCGTTCGCCGTGTAGGCAAAGGACTCGCTGCTGTCGACCGCGATTGCCCGCGGCCCGTTCCCGGTGGGGAAGCTCGCGAGCCTGCCGTGCGTCGCCAGGTCGACCTCCAGTACCTCGTTGGTGCCCTTGTCGCTCACATAGGCATGCGTGCCGGCGGCGTTGAGGCTCACATCGGTGAGCGACGAGCCCACTGGGAAGTTGGTGACAGTGCTGCCGGCCTGGGTCAGCTTGCTCATGGTGCCGTTGTCGTGCGGGGTATAGCTGACGGCCGCATTCGACGTTGTCGCCACGGCCACGGGATCAGGGTTGATGCCGGGCGCCCAGCCGCTGTTCACATAGATGCCAGCGAAGCCGCCGACGTAGATCACTTCGTTGGCCGATGACGACGCGGCGATCGCCTTCGCAGGGACACTGCCGGCGCTGACGATGCCGATCGCGTAGGTGGTGGTGTTGATGCTGTCGAGGCGCTGGTCTGCCCCGCAGCCGACGTAGGCCGTCGATCCGTCGGGATGGAATGCGACCGCCTGGGGCTCGTCGCACGTGGATCCGATCGTGGGAACGGTGTGGTAGACGGCGAGGGTTGACGTGTCGATGAATGAGTAGGTCCCGTCGAGCCTGTTCGCCACGATCACCTTCGTGCCGTCCGGGCTCACCGCGTTGCCCTGGGGGCCGGCGCCGACGCCGATGGTGGCGATGACGGCACGATGGTCCCTGCGAGCGCGAGCGCAAGGGCGGCAAGGGCTGCCAGGGAGCGTACGAGCAGGTGACGGCTTGGCATGCCAGGCCGCATCGGCGGGCCGGGGGCACATCGCCAGCGTTGGGTAGGGGTAGCCCCACTCGCACCTGGCGGTGCTGGCACGGCTGTAGTCGAGTGTTGCAATGCCGCGGCACGAGGGGATACATACTCAGGGCATGTCGCTAGGCCGGGTGCTCGTCGTCGAGGACGAGCAGTTCA
>CAYFLP010000168.1:0-5423 GCA_964344045.1 uncultured Bifidobacteriaceae bacterium | reverse complement strand
GGCAATCGTCGCCGCACTCGAGCAGTCCGGTCTCGCGCGACTGGCCGCCGCTCCGGATCTTCCGATCGGCCCGTCCGGCAACACGCTCTCCACGGCCGAACGCCAGCGACTCGGGCTCGCGGTCGCCCTCGCCTCGGAGGCCGACATGCTCGCCCTCGGACCGCTGCTGGCACTTGCCGACCCCGACACTGCTGACGGCGTGCTCAGTGAGCTGCGCGAGACCCCGCACAGCACCTGCGTGATCACCGCGCGCACCACTGACGTCGCCGAGCAAGTCGACTGCATGCTCTTCGTGACGGGCAATCACATCGTGACGGGATCGCACGCCGAGCTCCTGGTGCGCTACCCCGAGTACAGCCGCATCTGGGAACAGCGGCTCAGCGCAGACGACGTCGATCTCAGCGCCCTCGGGCTCGGCGACGACACGCATGACCAGCTGCGTGCCCGCCTCGTCACCGAGCGCTTCCTGCCCGGCGAGGCCATCTATCGCGAGGGCGATGCCGCCGACCGTGTCATCTTCATCATCTCCGGACGAGTGGAGGTGACCACCACGGACAACGACGGCAAGCAGCGCCGGGCGGCCGTGCTGGGAGCCGGCAATCACATTGGCGACCTGCGGCTCACCGTGGGCGAGAGGCGCGCGGAGAGCGCGTTCGCAGTCGACGACTCCGTCGTGCGCAGCCTCAGCCGCGACGCGATCTCCGCGGGCATGATGGGACTCCTCGACCGTTCCGTCGGCGAGCGCAGGATCGTCGCGTCCATCCTGCGAGAAGGACCTGCGACGCAGGAGGAGCTGCGCGCACGCGTGCCTTCCCTGTCGGACACCGACTTCAAGGCAGCGATCGACGTACTGCTCAGGGACGGTGCGCTCACGCAGGCCAACGGCCGGCTGAGCGCGGTGCAGAAGCGGACAGTGAAGGCTGGAGCGGCGGCCATCCTCGATCGCCTCGGCGGCCTGTGACCGCGCTACCGGGTGTCAGGTAGCGGACTCGGCCTCGTCCAGGCGAGAACAGGCTCCGAGGATCTCCGCGAGGACACTATCGTCGGCCGGCACTGCGTAGTAGTCCAGCAGGAATGCCTGGACTCCGGCGGCGGCGACCGCGGGCATGCCCGCAGTGCGGCCTTCCTCGAGCAGGAGGAAGTTGGCCGCCATGGGCTGGTACTCCAGCGGGCCGAACTCTCGCCAGTGGTTGCCGTGGAGGGGCTCGCGGTACCCGATGGCGGGCGCGACATGGCCGAGGTGGCGCCAGCCTCGCACATGGCGCGGCTTGACCTCGCTCATCATGGCCAGGATCGGCCGGCCGGCATCGCTCGCCTCGGCTGCCGCCACGGCCGCGCATGCATCCAGCACGGCAGTGATCCAGTCGCCGGCCAGCCGGGTCCGGAACTCCGGGAGCAGGCCGAGGAACAGGCGGCTGACGATGCCGCGCCGGAGGTTCACCTGGAAGGCGAACTCACCGCACGGCTCGCCGCGGTACGACAGCAGCCATTGGTGCTCGTGGATGTCGGGCTGCCGGGAGCCTTCCTGCCACAGCCGGGTGATGTCGGCCGTCGCATGCGCATAGCCGTGGCCGAACAGCGCGAGGTGGATTCGGCAGGCATCGGCTTGCGCCTGCTCGGGCGCGCCCGGAAGCACATCGACGTACGTCAGTCCCTCGAATGCGAGGGCCTTGCCCGGAGCGGGATTCGCCACTACTCGGCCGAGTCCCCTCGCATGCGCTTGCGCATCTCGGCAGCTCGCTCGGCGATCGAGTTGAAGCCCTCGCTCTCGGTGATCTCGCGGACTGCCTCTGCTCGCTTCACGTGGTCGATCTCGACCTTGAGCCTGCGGACCTCGCTGCGCAGTGACTGCTCGCGCTCTGCGACCTTGCCTGCCATGACCTGGAAGGCCTCCGCAAGGTCGTAGATCTCGTCACGAAGGCGCGAGTGCATCAAGGATCCGAGGTTGAGGGTGTACTCGCCGTCGGAGATGCGGGTCGCGTCGGCGGTCAGGCGCTTGAGCGGGCGGACGATGCTGCGCGAGATGACGAGCACGAGCGCCACGAGGACGAGGTAGCTGATCAAGAGCACCGGCAGGACCTGCCTCATGGCACTGGAGCGGACTTCGGCCACGTAGTCGAGCGAGTAGTCCTGCCCGACGCCTCCGACGACGGTGCCCTGCGAGTCGTAGATGGGCGTGTAGGCCGACATCCAGGAGCCATAGTCATCGGTGTAGGCCGGCTCCTGCGTGGTCTTGCTGAGGCCCTGCTCCATGTAGTCGTAGGTCGACTGGGGGGCGATGTCGGCCACGGGGACCTTGTAGGTATAGCCCGTCTGCGGGTTGAGCATGTAGCCGGAGGAGACCGCGGTGTACAGCTTGCCGTCCTCGGGGCTCTTGAACCAGGTGTAGGTGCCGGCATTCACCACGCGTCGCACGTTGTACAGGGTCTGCGCGATGTCGCGGTAGAGCTGGCTGTCGGGGTAGCCCAGGCCGGTGTCATTGCTGGGATCCGGGGCCGGGGGTACGGTCGCGACGAGCTCGGCGAAGGCATCGCCGTTGATGTCCTCCGAGGCGCCCTGGACGTGCTCCACGAGCTGTGACGCCAGGCGGTCCTGTGCCACGTTCGCCGAGAACTGCACCACCCAGATGGCCACGAAGCCGAAGACCACGGTGAACAAGATGACGAAGGAGAAGGTGATCTTCCAGTGCAGGGAGAAGTTCAGGTACCGACGGCCTTCCTTGGCGCCGTCGACCACGGGATCACTCATGGGGAGCCTTCCTGACTGTAGAGCCCTGCATGCCCTCGGAGCGTAGTGCAGGAGCGTCCGCGCCGAAACGGGCACGGGCAGCCGCCCTGTCCACCTTGCCTGCCGGCGTGCGCTCAAGGGCATCGACCTGCTCGATCCGCACGCACCGGGGCGGGAGCCCTGCTGCCCGCTCGACCTCGCGTGCCGAGGGAAGGGGCCCGACGGATGCCTCGACCACGACCACGACCTCCTCGTCTAGGCCGAAGGCCAGGCAGCGCCCCGACAGGCCCCACTGATCGAGCGTCGACTCCACATCGTCGAGGCTGACGCGCAGCCCCCGCACTTTCGCGAAATTCCCCTCCCGGCCGCGGATCCACAGCCGTCCGGCCGAATCGATCCGGGCGAGGTCGCTCGTGGTGAATCGGCCGCCCGTGACGGTGCCGACGCCCAGGTCGCCTCGGCCCTGCGCGTACCCCAGCATGACCGACGGCCCCTCGACCCGCAGCGCGCCGAAGCCGTCGGCCGACCCGGGCTCGATGGCCGCGCTGAGGCCGGCCACGAGGTAGCCGGCGGAGCCCGCCTGCTCGGGCAGTTCGCGCGGCGGGAGTACTGAGATGGCCGCAGAGGCCTCCGTGGCGCCGTACCTGATCAGCAGGTCGGTGCCGTGCGAGGCGAGCCGCTCGTGAGCATGCAGGGTCTCGTCGACGCTCAGCCGGCCCCCCGCGACCGTCACCGTGCGCAGGCCGGGGATGCCGGCGTCGAGAACCCCAGTTCGTCGCAGGATGGACATCGAGTAGGGCACCGCGAAGAGACCGGTCACCCTGGCTGCACCGGCCTGCTCGCCGAAGAGGGGCGAGGTCCACGGCAGGTCGCCGACCGCGAGGCTCGCACCTGCGCGCAAGTGGCTGTGGAGCACCGACAGCCCGAATGAGTAGTGCAAGGGCAAGGACAGCAGTCCGCGATCGTCGGGCGTGAGGCCGGACGCCTCGACGATCTGGTCGGCATTGGCCAGCAGGTTGCCTTCCGACAGGCGCACGTACTTGGGGCTCCCCGTCGACCCGCTCGTTCCCAGAAGCACCCTTTCCTCGAGGCGCTGCGGAGCCTTACCCGCGTGCGGGACCTGCGACCGGCCCCCATGGGATGGCACTGCGACGACGGCGTCCGGGTCGTAGGCCAGGGCAAGCGCAGCGCAACGCTCGGCGGACGTGCGCGGATCCAGGAGGAGCACGGTCGCACCGGCCCCGACGAGCGCGAGGTAGTCGACGATCGACTCCAGGTCCGTGCCGATGCCGAGCATCACCAGGCGCCCCTCGAGTGCCCCCATGTCCAGGCGTCGGGCCGCGACCAGGCTTCTCAGCTGCGCATAGCTGACCGTCTCGTCCCCTCCGGCAAGGGCCAGCGCAGGTGCCGAGTCCGCTCCCCCGAGCAGGTCAGTCAGCACGGTCGCTTCACGCCCGCAGGATCGCGAGGATGGCCGCGTAGGAGGTCAGCCCCGTGAGCTCCGCGGGCACTAGCTCGCGGCCGAGCGCGCTCTCGACCTCGTCCACGATGGCCATGTGCACGAGTGAGTCCCAGTCGTCCAGCGCGTCTGCGTTGACGGTCGACCAGTCAGGGTCGGGGCCGAGCTCGAGCAGGTCGGTGAGCAGCTCGCGGACGGCGACGATAGTGGCAACGTCGGCAGCATCTGCAACGTCGGCAGCTTCGGCAGCTTCGGCAGCTTCCGTGCCACCGGTTGCCGAGGCCGGCCCAGGGTCGGGCGTCGGTGTCGTCGCCATCGGGCGCCTAGCCGAAATCCAGGGTGCGGTTCTGCTTGCGCCGCCGTAGGCGCCAGTTCATCATGCTGTCTTCCCATCCCGCGATCACCGTGCGCGCGAAGGGGATCGCCAGCAGCGCGATGACCAGGGCGATGGCCCCCGCGATCCAGAACTCTCCGGTCAGGAAGCCGATGCCGACGATCGGGGCCGCAAGGATCAGGCCCAGCGCGACCGGCATGAGGTCGTTGAGGAAGGAGATGCGGGCGCGCTTGTCATCCGGCACGAGGGCAAGCGCACTGCGGCGTGCATTCTCGTCAATGCTCCAGCGCGGCAGTCGCCAGATGCTGATCGCCGCGATCAGCACCGGGACGGATTCCAGCGCGAAGCCGAGCCCGAGCACGATGGCCGCGATGGCAGTGGCAATGGGAAGGATGATCAGGCTGACCGAGATCCCCAGCCGATCGGCGATGCGCTCGGACAGGAAGGTCTGGATGAGCCAGCAGATGACCAGGGCCGCCAGCCACGCACCCGAGAAGATCATCTGGATGTCACCGGCGTTCGCGCCGACGTCGTTGCCGACACCGACAGTGAAGCCCATGATCACGGTCGTTCCGGCGATGAAGGTCAGCGTCGACGCGATGATCATGTGACGCCAGATCGGAACGCCCTTGACGAATTCGCGTGCATCGACGAAGGCCTCGGAGTACGACTGCTTCTTGGCGGTGCCCTTCGCGGCGCCGCTGCCCTTCATGGCGGAGGGCAGCCAGAACCCGAGGACGATGCAGGCCGCGGGGGCGACGCCCAAGAGCACGGGCAGGGGAAGGTTCAAGGGCTTAAGGATGATCGGCCCGACAAGTGCGATGACGAGTCCGAGCACCTGCCCGACGTAGGTCCAGGCGACGAGCCAGCCGAAGACCTTGCGGGCCTCGGCGACATTGAACT
>CAYFLP010000167.1:0-5472 GCA_964344045.1 uncultured Bifidobacteriaceae bacterium | reverse complement strand
GGTCGGCAGGCAGGCACAGCTTGCGTCGAGTGAAATCCGCCTGCTCGGCATCATTCATGCGCGCGCGATTGGCCCAGGCGGGATCCACCCACTCCTCCACCTGCGCATCGAAGCCCAGCGCACGGCAGATCGCGACGAGATCCTCGGCCGCGGGCCGCGTCGGCCGGTCGATTCCCCAGAAGTGCTTCCACAGGGGATTCAGCCGCGACAGCGGATGGCGGGCCGGGACCTCGAGCACTACCCGATGCGCGGCATGGGCATCGAGTGCCTGGAGGAACGGCCCGATGGCCGGCACGTTGTAGGCGACGTGATGGCAGACGACGACGTCGCATTCAGGAGCATCGTCTGCAACGTCGGGCCAGTCGCCGAGGTACTCATGATGACGCGCCCCGCGAGCGGTGGCCATGTCGGCGAAGGCGTCGAGCATGCCCTGCTGGTGATCGACGGCAACGACCATGGAGGCGGGCGGGATCAATGCGGACGAGGCCCGGCCGCCGCCGCTGCCCACGTCGAGCACGCTGCCGCCATTCGGCAACGCCTCGCGGGCACGCAGGTGGGAAGGGCTGTCCGGCTCCTCGCCGACCACGGTGAAACTCGAGACAGCGTGCGCCCACGGAGGCTCCTCCGCCTGGTCGAGGATCTCCTGCGGGATCGCCCACGACGCGAGGTCGTCGGCCCATCCGTCGAGAAGTGCCTGTGCTGGAGCGTCGATTGCGGCCATGCCCTGACGCTAGCCGCTAGCGTGAGCGGGTGGCCACCCGAGACGACGAGCCCGTCGCGCATCCGTTCGTGACCCTCCTCGGAGGGGTGCGGGGTGCACTCGAGAGCATCCTGCCGCCACTGGTCTTCATCAGCGTGTACCTCGCACTCGGCGGCTCGTCGGGCGAGGATCTCGGCTGGGCGATAGCCGCGGCCGTCGCCCTCGGCGTGGTCTTCACGGTCTGGCGGCTGATCGAGCGGAAGAACCCCGTACGCGCACTCGGCTCGCTCCTCATCGTCCTGGTCAGCGCCTACATCGCCGGGCGCACCGGCAGCGCGGTGGACTTCTTCTGGCCGCGCGTGCTGCTCAATGCCGTCTCCGCCCTGGCCTTCGTCGTCGGCAATCTCGCTCGCTGGCCGCTGATCGGAGTCGTGCTAGGCCCGCTCGTGGGCACGAAGATGCGCTGGCGCAAGGACCCCGACCTCATGCGGGCCTACACCCGCGCATCATGGCCGTGGGCGCTGCTGAACGCACTGCGCACAGCCCTCCTGCTGATGTTCATCGGCAACGACCAGCTGTGGGCCCTGGCGGCGTCAGGCGCACTGTTCTACGCCCTGACGATCGGCACGATCGCGTGGTCGTGGGTGCTGATCAAGAAGTCCTTGCCGGACGACCACCCTGGGCTGCGTCAGCCTCGCTGGCAGGACGGGCACCAGTAGAGCTTGCGCCCCTGCAGCTCGGCGAGCCTCACGCCGGTACCGCAGACGAGGCAGGGCATGCCGTCGCGCCGGTATACGTAGACCTCGCCACCATGCCTGTCCTTGCGCGGCTCGCGCCCCATCGCCTCGGGTGAATGCTCTGGCCGAACCGTGTCGATGCGTCCGCGCCTGGTCCCTGCGCGCATGAGACCGACCAGGTCGAGCCACATTCCGTCGAATTCCTCGCGGCTCACCGCACGGGCCTCGCGATAGGGATCCATGCCGTGCCGATAGAGCACTTCAGCGCGGTAGATGTTGCCGACCCCCGCAAATGCCGACTGATCCATGAGCAGGCCGGCGACAGGCGCGCCGCTCCGCTGCAGCTTGCGCCATGCGCGTTCGGGGTCGGCGTCAGGGCGGATCGGATCCGGGCCTATGCGCCGGACGATGGCCTCCATGCCACCGGCATCGACCAGCTCGCACGCTGTCGGCCCCCGCAACTCGGCAAAGGCGCTCTCGGTGCGCAGGCGCATGCGAATGAGCCCTTGCGGCTCGGGAGCCTCGCCCGTGCCGAACCGCCACTTGCCGAAAAGGCCCAGGTGCACGTGCACCCAGGCCTGCGGCCCGAAGCCGAGGAACAGGTGCTTGCCGTACGCCTCGGCAGCAGTCAGCGTGCGCCCGTCGACGAGCGCCGCACCGTCAGCGAAGCGGCCCTGCGGACTGTCGACGCCGACGGCCTGGCGCCGGAAGGCACGCGCCAGCCGGCGGGCCTGGAAGTGGATGACGTTTCCCTCGGGCATGACGCACCGATCCTGGCAGGCTGGCCGCATGGCCACCGCATCGGACCTCGCCGGGATCGACGGCTGCCCGGACGGCTGGGTTGCCGCGCGCATGACCGACGGCGACATCGACTGGGCAACTGCCCCCGTGGGCGGCCTCGCCGCGATTGTGGGCGCGGTCACCGCCATCGACATCCCGATCGGCCTGGAGGAGGAGGGCTGGCGCGCATCAGACCTGGCCGCCCGGAATGTCATGGGGGCTGCCCGCTCGCGCGTGTTCCTCACTCCCCCGCGAGCAGTGCTCGAGCAGGCGTCGGCTCCCAACGCGACGGCCCAGGCGACCAGTCGGCGGCTGACCGGCCAGGGGGTATCGCGCCAGGCGCTCGCCCTCGCGCCTCGCATCCTCGAGGTAGATGCGCTCGTCGCCGCCATGCCGGGCGTCGCCGTGCACGAGAGCTTCCCCGAGATCACGTTCATGCGCATGTCCGAACTCTCCGAGCCCCTTGCTACGAAGAAGTCGGCCAGAGGCGCAGGCCAGCGCCTCGCAGCGCTGCTCGGCTGGCGCGATGACATCGCCGAGGCCCTGGCCCGGGCACCGGAAGGCGTTCCGGTCGACGACTGCCTCGACGCCCTGGCCTGCCTGTGGGCCGCCGAGCGGATCGCGTCGGGCATCCACGAGCCATGGTGTTGGATCGGGCCATGACGTCATCGGAGAACATCACCCGGGCCGAAGCCGCAGAGCGGGCAACCCTCATTGCCACGCACTCCTATGCAGTGGCACTCGACTTGACCAGCACGGGCCCCACCTTCCGCTCCGTCACGACCGTCCAGTTCGACGCTCGCACAGCCGGTGCGTCGACCTGGATTGACCTGCTCGCACCCTCGGTCAATGCCATCACCCTCAATGGCACGCCGGTCGACCTGGCGGCCTTCGCGAACGGCCGCATCGCGCTCGCCGGCCTTCAGGAGCACAACACCCTGGTCGTCGACGCTAACTGCGCCTACATGAACACGGGCGAGGGCCTGCACCGGTTCGTCGATCCGGTCGACGACGAGACCTACATCTACACGCAGTTCGAGTCGGCCGATGCCCGCCGGGCCTATGCCTGCTTCGAGCAGCCCGACCTCAAGGCCACCTTCCAGCTGACGGTTACGGCCCCCGCATCGTGGTCAGTCATCAGCAACTCCCCGTGCGCGAGCGTGACGGAAGCTGCCCCCGGCGCCAAGGTGTGGGCATTCGACCCGACCCCGCGCATCTCGACGTACATCACTGCCCTGGTCGCCGGGCCCTACCACTGCGTCACGGACTCCTACTCGGGCCAGTACGGCACCTACCCGCTGGGCGTGTACTGCCGGGAGTCGATGGCCGAGTTCCTCGACAGCGACGAGATCCTCACTGTCACCAAGCAGGGCTTCGAGTTCTTCGAGAGGCACTTCGGCGTCGGGTACCCCTTCGCCAAGTACGACCAGCTGTTCGTTCCCGAGTTCAACGCCGGGGCGATGGAGAACGCCGGCTGCGTCACGATCCTCGAGGACTTCGTCTTCCGCTCCCGCGTCACCGACGCCGCGTACGAGCAGCGCGCCAACACGATCCTGCACGAGCTCGCGCACATGTGGTTCGGCGACCTCGTCACGATGACGTGGTGGGACGACCTGTGGCTGAACGAGTCGTTCGCCGAGTGGGCCGCGCACTGGGCCAATGAGGGTGCGACGCGCTACAAGGATGCGTGGACCACCTTCGCCAACCTGCGCAAGGCCTGGGCCTACCGGCAGGACCAGCTGCCGTCGACCCACCCGATCGCCGCCGACATGGTCGACCTCGATGCGGTGCGCGTGAACTTCGACGGCATCACCTACGCCAAGGGTGCTTCCGCTCTGCGACAGCTGGTCGCGTGGGTGGGCGAGGAGGAGTTCCTCGCGGGCGTGCGCAACTACTTCGCCAAGCATGCGTGGGGCAACACCCAGCTGAGCGACCTCCTGGTCGAGCTCGAGGCCACGAGCGGACGCGACCTGTCGGACTGGACCCGCCAGTGGCTGCAGACCAGCGGCGTGAACCTGCTTCGACCGGACATCACTCTTGGCGCCTACGGGTTCATGGCGAAGGTGACCATCGAGCAGGAGCCGCCGACAGTTCCCGAGGGCATCGAGCCGACCCTGCGCTCGCACCGCATCGGCATCGGCCTGTACGACCTGAAGGACGGAGCGCTCATGCTGCGCGAGCGCATCGAGGTCGACATCGAGGGGCCGAGCACCGACATCGCGGCCCTGCGCAACAAGCCACGCCCCGACCTGCTCCTGCTGAACGACGGCGACCTGACGTTCGCCAAGATCCGCCTCGACGACAAGTCCTGGTCGACTGTCGTCAGCCACCTCGGCACGCTCGACAACTCACTCGCCCGCGCACTCGTGTGGAGCGCGGCCTGGGACATGACGCGAGATGCCGAGGTTTCCACCGGTGACTTCCTCAGCCTCGTGCTCTCCGGCATACCCGCGGAGACCGACATCGGCGTCGTGCAGGGAGTGCTGCGCCAGCTCAAGACCGCCATCGACGTCTACGCCGCTCCTGCGAACCGGCAGGGCTACCTGGAGCGCCTGGCCACGGCAGCGCAGGGCCTTGCCCTCGCGGCCGAGCCCGGCAGCGACCACCAGCTCGCCTATGCCCGCGCCTTCATCGGTGCCGCGACGACCGACAGCCAGCTCGACACGGTGGCCAGCCTGCTCGACGCAACGACGCAGTGGGACGGGCTGGTCATCGACACCGACCTGCGCTGGTACCTCCTGCAGCGCCTCGCGGCATCGGGCCGCCGGGACCTAGCGGCGATCGAGGCCGAGCTCTCGCGCGACGACACGGCGACCGGGCGCCGCCAGGCGGCGGTGGCGAAGGCTGCGCGGCCCATGGCCGAGGCGAAGGCCGTGGCATGGGCCGAGATCATGGAGCGGGCCGACCTGCCCAATGCGATCCTCGAGGCGACCATCGGCGGCTTCATGCAGCCTGGCCAGGAGTCCCTGCTGATGCCCTATCGCGATCGGTATTTCGCCGAGCTGCCGAAGGCCTGGCAGGAGCGCACGATGGAGACCGCCCAGACCATCACGATGGGCCTGTACCCGACCTTCCTCGTCGACGATGCCACCATCGAGGCGACCGATGCGTACCTCGCAGGCGAGCTCAACTCCGCCGAGCGTCGGCTGGTCGTCGAGGGTCGCGACGGCCTGCTGCGCGCGGCACGTGCCCAGCAGCGCGACGCAGGACAGTAGGGCAGTAGGCCCGTAGGACAACCGGGCAGCTGGGCTGTAG
>CAYFLP010000166.1:0-5529 GCA_964344045.1 uncultured Bifidobacteriaceae bacterium | reverse complement strand
CGACACCATCATGCGCCGCACTTTCCACCGGCCGCCTACCTGCTCTACCAGCGCGTGATGCGCCACGACCCCCGCGATCCCGCGTGGCTCGGCCGGGACCGCTTCGTCCTGTCCGGCGGCCACAGCTCGCTGACCTTGTACAGCGAGCTGTTCCTCTCCGGCTACGGCCTGACCATGACCGACCTGGAGTCGTTCCGCACCTGGGGCAGCCGCACTCCCGGGCACCCCGAGCACGGGCACACGGCGGGCGTCGAGACCACCACCGGGCCGCTCGGCCAGGGGATCTCCACGGCTGTGGGCATGGCAATGTCGGCTCGCTACGAGCGCGGCCTGTTCGACCCCGAGACCCCCGCGGGGGCGAGCCCCTTCGACCATCGCGTCTGGGTCATCGCCGGCGACGGCGACCTCGAGGAAGGCATCTCCTCCGAGGCCTCGTCCCTGGCGGGCCTGCAGAAGCTGTCGAACCTGTGCGTCATCTGGGACGACAACCACATCAGCATCGAAGGCGATACCGACATCGCCTTCCGCGAAGACGTCTGCGAGCGCTACGCCGCCTATGGCTGGGCCACGCACAAGGTGCCCATGAACGAGGACGGCTCCATCGACGTCCACGCCCTCTATGCGGCGATGATGGCCGCCCAGGCCGAGAAGGACCGTCCGACCTTCATCCAGATGCGCAGCATCATCGGCTGGCCGGCGCCTCACCTCAAGGGCTCCGCCAAGGCCCACGGCTCCGCGCTTGGCGAGGACGAGGTGCGCGCCACCAAGGAAGTCCTCGGCCTCGACCCGAATGCGCACTTCGCCTTCCCCGCCGACCTGCTCGCCCGCGTGCGCGAGCGCCTCGACCATCGCGTCGATGAATGGCGCACATCCTGGGATGCCTCCTACGCCAGCTGGCGTTCTGCCCAGCCCGAGCACGCCGCCCTGCTCGACCGCCTGCTGCAGCACAACCTGCCTGCCGCCTTCGAGGAGTCCCTGCCCGTCTACCCCGCAGGCGGCTCAGTGGCCACCCGCAAGGCGTCAGGCAAGGCGATCAATGCCATCGCCGCGGTCATGCCCGAGCTCTGGGGCGGCTCTGCCGACCTCGCGGAGTCGAATGACACGACCATCGAGGGCGCTGCGAGCTTCCTGCCGATCGGCAACCCCATCCCGAACGGCTCGCCGTACGGGCGCGTCCTGCACTTCGGCATCCGCGAGCACGCGATGGGCGCGATCCTCAACGGCATCGCGCTCGACGGCCTCACCCGGCCGTTCGGCGGCACCTTCCTCGTGTTCTCCGACTACATGCGCGGAGCCGTCCGCCTGGCCGCGCTGATGCAGACCGCAGTGACCTACGTCTGGACCCATGACTCCATCGGACTGGGCGAGGACGGCCGCACGCACCAGCCCATCGAGCACCTGTGGAGCCTGCGCGCCATGCCGGGCATCAGCATCGTCCGGCCCGCGGATGCCAACGAGACCGTGGCCGCATGGCGCTCGGTGCTGCATCGCCACGGCCCGGCGGGACTCATCCTCACCCGGCAGAACGTGCCCACCCTCGACGTCGACCTCGACACCCTCCGCACGGGCGTCGACCGCGGCGCCTATGTGGTCGCGGACTGCGAGGATCCGCAGGTGGTCATCATGGCCACCGGTTCGGAGGTCTCCGTCGCGCTCGACGGCGCCGAGATCCTCGCGGCCGAGGGCGTACGAGCCCGGGTCGTCTCCATGCCCTGCCTGGAGTGGTTCGACGAGCAGGAGCTCGCCTACCGCGACTACGTGCTGCCCCCGAGCGTGCGCGCCCGGGTGTCGATCGAGGCCGGCGCGACTATCGGCTGGCACAAGTACGTCGGCGATCGCGGCCGCGTGATCGGCATCGACCACTTCGGAGACAGTGCCTCGGCAGAGGTCCTCTTCCGCGAGTTCGGCATCACGGCCGATGCCGTGGCCGTGGCAGCCCGCGAGAGCATCACCGCAGCCGGCCGGGACTAGGCAATGGCCTCCACGCCGCAGGCGTCCAGGGGGGCGGGCAATCCGCTGCGCGATCCCGCGGACCAGCGGCTGCCGCGCGTGGCCGGCCCCTGCGGCATCGTCCTGTTCGGCGTGACCGGCGACCTGTCGCGCAAGAAGGTCATGCCGGCCATCTATGACCTTGCGAACCGCGGCCTGCTACCTCCCGGCTTCAGCCTCGTGGGCTTCGCACGGCGAGACTGGGCTGACCAGGACTTCGCGAAGATCGTCCATGACGCCGTCGCCGAGCACTCGCGCACGCCCTTCCGCGAGGAGACCTGGCGCCAGCTCAGCGAGGGCATCCGGTTCGTCGCCGGTGACCTTGCCGATCCGCAGGCCTACCTGGACCTCAAGGCGGTAGTCGACGACCTCGACGTACGCCGGGGCACCGGCGGCAACCATGCCTTCTACCTGTCGATCCCACCCGGCCTCTTCCCCGTCGTCCTCGAGCACCTGAAGACCAGCGGCCTCGCCGAGGATCACGCGGGGAGCTGGCGCCGGGTCGTCATCGAGAAGCCTTTCGGCCACGACCTCTCCAGCGCCGAGGAGCTCAACCGGGTGGTGGGCGAGGTGTTCCCGTCCGGGTCGGTCTTCCGCATCGACCACTACCTCGGCAAGGAGACAGTCCAGAACATCCTGGCCGTGCGCTTCGCGAACGCCATGTTCGAGCCGCTGTGGAACAGCAACTTCGTCGACAACGTGCAGATCACGATGGCCGAGGACATCGGCATCGGCGGCCGCGCCGGCTACTACGACGGCATCGGCGCCGCACGCGATGTCATCCAGAACCACCTGCTGCAACTGCTCGCGCTCACCGCGATGGAGGAGCCGCTCTCCTTCGAGGCCGATGACGTCCGAGCGGAGAAGGAGAAGGTCCTGCGCGCTGTCACCTTGCCGCGCGAGCTCGGCAAGCACACCAGCCACGGCCAGTATGCCGCCGGCTGGCAGGGCGGCATCCCCGTGAAGGGCTACCTCGAGGAGGACGGCATAGCGCCCGACTCGACGACCGAGACCTTCGCCGCCATTCGCCTCGACATCGACAATCGCCGCTGGGCAGGCGTGCCGTTCTACCTGCGCACGGGCAAGCGCCTCGGGCGCCGGGTGACAGAGGTCGCCGTGGTCTTCAAGCGCGCACCGCACCTGCCCTTCACGTCCAGCGCCGTCCAGGAGCTGAGCAACAATGCGCTCGTCTTCCGCATCCAGCCCGACGAGGGCATCACGGTGCGCTTCGGCTCGAAGGTTCCCAATACCTCGACCGTGCAAGTGCGGGATGTCACCATGGACTTCCAGTACGGCGACTCATTCGTCGACACCAGCCCAGAGGCCTACGAGCGCCTGATCCTCGACGTGCTCCTCGGCGATCCGCCGTTGTTCCCCCGCCACGAGGAGGTCGAGCTCAGCTGGCGCATCCTCGATCCGATCCTCGACTACTGGGCCGAGCACGGACGCCCGGACCAGTACGCCTCCGGCGGGTGGGGCCCTGCGTCGTCCTACGAGATGATCGCACGCGACGGGCGCAGTTGGAGGCGGCCATGATCCGGCTCGAAGACACCAGCGGCGGTGCGGTGGCCGCCGCGATCGCCAAGGAGCGTCACCGTCAGGGCTCCCCCGCCACGGGCATGGTCCTGACCTTGCTCATCATCGTCGACGAGGAGTTCCAGGCCGACGCGACATCGGCGGCGGTCGCAGCAGCACGCCAGCACCCGATGCGCATCGTCACGCTGATCTCCCGCCCGGGCCGCACGGAGCCCCGGCTCGATGCAGAGATCGCGGTCGGTGGTGACGACGGGCCGGGCGAGGTAGCCGTGATGCGCCTGCGCGGCAGGCTCTCCGAGCACGCGAATTCCGTCGCCATTCCACTGCTCCTCTCCGACACCCCAGTGGTCGCCTACTGGCCCCATGATGCGCCCGCCGTGCCCGCAGACGATCCCATCGGCAGGCATGCCCAGCGCAGGATCACCGACACGGCGACCGCCGACGACGTGATGCACGAGCTGGCCGTGCGCAAGGCCGGATACCAGCCGGGCGATACCGACCTCGCCTGGACTCGCCTGACCCCCTGGCGCTCGGCCCTGGCCGCCGCCCTCGACCAGCCCACCGCTGCGATCACGAGTGCGCGCGTGGGAGCAGAGGAGTCCAGCGCCAGCGCAGTCCTCTTGGCCGGATGGCTCGGCAGTGCGCTCGACGTGCCCGTCGAGAGCCTGGTCACGAGCGGACCCGGCATCACCGAGGCGGCCCTCGTCACGGTCGATGGCGACGTTGCCCTGACCCGGCCGGACGGGGTCCAGGCAGTGCTGAGCCGCCCAGGCGTGCCTGCATCGCGAGTCGGCCTGGCCCGGCGCGATCTCGCCGAACTGCTGTCAGAGGAACTGCGGCGCCTGGACCCGGACGAGGTCTACGGCCACACCATCACGAGATTGGCGATCTAGTCACATGAGCACAGTCGAGCTTCATCGGTACCCGGACGAGGCCGCGCTGGCCGACGCGATCGCAGCGCGCTTCATCGCCCATGTCGTCAGCCGCCAGGCCGCCACCGGGCATGCCTCCGTATGCCTCACGGGTGGCGGCATCGGCACGGCATGCCTGGCAGCAGTTGCGGCAAGCAGCGGTCGCGACTCCATCGACTGGGGAGCCATCGACATCTGGTGGGGCGACGAGCGCTACGCGCCCGAGGGCGACCCGGATCGAAATGAGACCGGCGCCCGCGCGGCCCTGCTCGACAAGGTCCGCGTGAACGAGGCCAATGTCTTCCCCATTGCCGGTCCCGACAACTCCGCCGACGTAGATGCCTCAGCGGCTGCCTACGCGCAGGCCCTGGCCTCGCGCGCCCGGCCCGACGACCACGCACGCGTGCCCTCGTTCGACGTGTGCATGCTGGGCATCGGGCCAGAAGGCCATGTCGCCTCGATCTTCCCGGAGTCGCCGGCCGCGCACGACGAACGCGTCGCCATTGCGGTGCGCAACTCCCCCAAGCCGCCGCCCACGCGAGTGTCGCTGACCTTCCCGTCGATCAATGCCGCTCGGGAGGTCTGGATCCTTGCCAGCGGCGAGGCCAAGGCACAGGCGATCCTCGATACCGTCAGCGGTGCAGCCGGCCCACTGCAGGTGCCCGCTGCGGGCGTCCACGGCCGCGAGCGCACGGTCTTCCTGCTGGATGATGCCGCCGCGTCCCTGCTCCCCCCAGGCACCTTCCCCCCGCTCTAACCTCCAGATTTGACCCAACTCCTGGGTCAATTGGAACCGGAGTGGCCCATCCAACGGCGTGTCGTCACAGTTGAACCCACCCTCGAGTAGCGGTTAGCTACCGAGCGCGCTGACAGTGGGCACACCTGCACCGAGGGTGGGCTGGGCCAAGTTGCATGACACGCCGCCTCAGGACCCCGGAGGGGTCGAATTGACCCAGGAGTGGGGTCAAATGGCGGGAGGGGGTTAGGGGGTGACGCGCAGCTTGGCGAGTGCCTCTTCGAGGATGGCGGCGCCGTCCTCGTCGGAGCGGCGCTCCTTCACGTACGCGAGGTGGGTCTTGTAGGGCTCGATCTT
>CAYFLP010000165.1:0-5530 GCA_964344045.1 uncultured Bifidobacteriaceae bacterium | reverse complement strand
GCGTGCAGCTCGACTGCCTCGAATCCAGCCCGCATGGCCCTGCTGGCCGCCAGTGCGAAGGCCTCGGCGAGACCGGCAACTTCTGCGGTGCCGAGCTCGCGCGGCAATGCGTATCCCGGGAAGGCGATCGCGCTCGGTGCCACGGACTGCCAGCCGCCCCTATCGAACGGCACGGAAAGGGGGCCGTCGTAGCCGAACATCGGCGCACTCGAGGCCTTGCGACCGGCGTGGCCCAGCTGTACCGCGCATCGCGCGCCCTGCGCGCGCATGAGGGCGGTGATGGGCTGCCAGGCAGATACCTGCTCGTCATTCCACAGGCCGGTGTCGCGCGGCGAGATGCGCCCCTCGGGGACGACGGCTGTCGCCTCGGCGATGATCATGCCCGGTCCGCCGGCGGCGAGAGAGGCGTAATGGGCCAGGTGCCAGTCATGGGGGACGCCGTCCTCGGCCCACACGCTGTACTGGCACATCGGCGCAACCCAGAGCCGATTGCGCACGTGCAGCGACCGCACGGCTATCGGCTCGAACAGCATTGGGGCTCCTCCGGGACATGCGCGAACTAAGGTCTCACCTACGGGGGTGCAACGCTAGCCAACTGGGGGTAGGGGATGTCGCGCACCCGATCCGCCATGCCTGCCGTGCTTGCGGTTCTGGGTGGCTGGCTGCTCGTGCTTCCCTCGTCGGCGCTGGTCATCGCCCTGCGCATGCGCCAGCTCGGCGAGTCGGCCGATGCCACGTTCTACTCGCTGACGATCGGACTCGGCTGGCTCCTGCTCGTCGCCGCCCTCATCGGATTCGGCCGTCTCAGCGACCAGCTGCTCGTCGGTCGCGGAAGCCGGCGCCTCCTCGTCGTCCTCGCACTGCCCGTCGCCCTCGCCGCGGGCCTGTGGCTCGCACTCGCCTCGTCTCCCGTCTCGCTGCTGCTCGCCTGGCTGCTCATGCAGGTTCCCGCAGCTGCGATAGTCGCCGCGAGCATGGCGATCGCCGGCGACGTGCTACCCGTGAACGGCCGCGGGCTCGCCTCCGGCCTCGTCGGCGCGTCGCCCATCGTGACGCTCCTCGTCGGGGCCTTCATAGTCGGCCGTTTCGCCGACAGCCTCTGGCTCGTCTTCGCCCTCTTGTCCGCGCTGGGGATCGTGCTCTGCCTTCCCCTGGCACTTGGCCAGAGCGAGTCCGACCTGAGGGCATCGACTCCGGCAAACCGTGACCGTCGTATCCCAGCCCCCGCGGTTCGCTGGTGGGCCACGGCCTGGGCGGTATTCCTCGTCGCGGACTTCCTGCTGTCGTGGACCAGCTCGACGACGAACGGCTACGTGGTTCTCTTCGTCGACTACGCAACGCACGTACCCAATGCCGACGTCGGCTCGGTTGCCACGGGCGTCGTGACGATCGCGACCGTCGTCGCCATCGCCATGTCAGTGCTCGGCGGCCTGCTCAGCCGCGGACGGACCTCCTCGGCCGCTGTCTTCGCGCTGGCGACGATCGGCGTCGGCGCATCGATAGCCGTGCTCATCGCCGGAGACGGGCTCGGCAGCCTCTATGCCGGTGGCATCCTCTACGGCGCCGGCTTCGGCCTGGCCAACGGCGCCGAACTCGCACTCGCCCTGTCCCTGCGGCACGCGCCCGACCGGCTCGGGCGCGACCTGGGCGTGCTGAGTGCGGTCACGTCGATGCCCTACATCCTCGTACCGCTGGTCGCCGCGATCCTGCTGACTGCCGGGGAGGAGGCGGGCCTGCGCCGGCTGTTCGTGTCGGCGTCGGCGCTGGCCTTCGTCGGCGGCGTCCTCGCCCTCGGCATCGCAGTCACCAACCGCAGGCGCGAAGGCCTCACCTAGCCAGCGGGCACGCCACAGGCTCACTGGTGCAGGGGCCCCAGGCGGCGCGGGGCATAGTTGCCTGGTGGACCTGGCAGGCGTGGACTTCGCGGGGCTCGGCTGGATGCCGTGGCGCCCGGCCGCGGCCCTGGGCATCTCACTCCTCATTGCCTGGCCGATCCTGCGCGCCTGGCCGCGCATGCGACCGGTGTCGTCCCTCGTCTTCGAACTCGGCCTCATCTTCACCTTGTATGCGGGCTGGCAGTACGTGGGCGCCATCAAGCCGGGCGGGGCCCTCGAGAGCGCGAATGCGGCAGGGCAATGGGTGGTCGACGCGGAGCGCTGGCTGCACTGGCCGTCCGAGCAGTGGATCCAGGCGCTGGCCCTCCCCCACGACGGGCTCATCGCCTTCGCCGACTGGTACTACTCCTCGCTGCACATCCCGGTCTTCGTCGTCACGCTCGCCTGGGTGCTCGTACGCCATCGTCCGGACTGGCCCTTCGCGCGTACGACGACGGTCTTGCTCACGGGCGCCTGCCTGCTCATCCAGTTCAAGCCCGTTGCCCCGCCGCGCCTGATGCCGCAGCTGGGCATCGTCGACACCGCCCTCGAGCACGGCCGTTCCGTGTATGCCGCCATCCCTGGCGCGAATCAGCTCGCCGCGATGCCCTCGGTGCACATCGCGTGGGCCGCCCTGGTGGCCCTGTTCATCATCGTCTCGGCAGGCACCGCATGGCGGTGGCTCGCACTCATCTATCCGGTGATGACCATGTGGGTAGTCGTGGTGACGGGCAACCACTTCATCATGGACGGGGCAGTGGCACTTGCCCTGCTCGCAGTTGCCGTGGGCATCACGCTGCTCTTCCCCTCGCAGCGCCCCAGGCGCGCACTGGCTCTCCTGCCAGGCGGCAAGGGATCAGTAGACTCGCAGTCGAGCTCGCAGCGCGAGCCCTCTTGCCCAGCACCAGGAGCATCACGTGGCACAACGCTCGGTCGGTCTGCACGTCCTCGCTGACATCAGCGGCTCGCAGTCGCCCCTTCTCGACGATGCCGAGGCCCTCGAGGCCCTGCTGCGTTCGGCCTCCGTGGCCGCGGGCGCCACGATCCTGAGCAGCGAGAGCCACGCCTTCGCCCCTCAAGGCGCCAGCGCGATCGTCATCCTCGCCGAATCGCACGTGTCGATCCACACCTGGCCGGAATGGGGCGGCGCCACCCTCGATGCCTACACCTGCGGAGACGCCGACCCCGAGAAGCTGATCGACCTGGTGATCGAGGGGCTCGCCCCCACCAACGTCCGACGGGCAACTGTGCCGCGCACTGTTCCCGGCGGGCCAGACGATCCCGGCTTCCGGTTCGCGGAGTTCATCACGCCCACGGATCGCTACGAGCACGACCTCTCCGAGATCTACGTGCAGGGCTCGACCGAGTTCCAGGACTACCTGATCGGGCACAGCGACGTGTGGGGCCGCATGCTCGTGCTCGACGGCGTGGTCCAGAGCACCGAGGCAGACGAGTTCATCTACCACGAGGGCATCGTGCATCCGGCCTGCTACGCCGCTGCTGCCATCTCCCCCGTCCGCGACGTGCTGATCCTGGGAGGCGGCGAGGGTGCCTGCCTGCGCGAGGCACTGCGCTGGGACGACGTCACCACCGCGACGATGGTCGACATCGATGCCGAGGTCGTCGCCGCCTGCCGGGCTCACCTGCCCAAACACCATCGAGGCTCGTTCGACGACCCGCGCGTCACACTGCTGCACACCGATGCCGTTGCCTACCTGGCCTCGTTGCCCGACAACAGCCTCGACGTGGTCGTCAGCGACATGACCGACCCAGTCGAGGCCGGGCCGTCCACCTTCTGCTTCACCGTCGAGTACTTCGAGCAGATCAAGCGGGTCCTGCGTCCCCACGGCGTGGTGGCAGTGCAGGCCGGACCTGCCTCGCCCGTCGAGGTCGCGCTGCACGCGAAGGTCATCCGCACGCTGCAGGCCGTGTTCCCGCACGTGGTGCCGTATGCGGTCGACGCACCGTGCTACGGACGCGACCTCGGCTTCGTGATCGCCTCATCGAGCGACCTGACGACCCGATTGACGGAGGAATCGATCACCAGCGCCGACGCCGCATTGAGCGGGCTCCATCGCTGGCTCACTCCCCGGCTGCTCGTCGGCAAGTTGAGCGTGCCGCCCTACCTCAGCGATGCCATCGCGAGTCGCGACGACGTCTACTCCGACGCCGAGCCGCCGGCAACCGTCGGGGCCGCTGGCTGGGAGGCCTGAGAGGCGGCCGCACTCGTCGGGCAGCCCGCACCGCTCTGGGTCACCACGGGTGTCTGCAGGGCAAGGTCCGCGGCAGCCTGGGTTGCCACCGAGGTGAAGGCCTCGCCCAGGGCCAGGTCGACGATCCTGGTCTTGCGCGCATCCGGCACGAGCTCGGCGCCCGGTACGTAGTACTGCAGCAGCAGTGCCTGGCGGTGGCCCTTCGGCCCGTAGCGGATCTCTGCCACGCCGGTCTGCTTGCGCACGACCTCGTCATTGCCGACGTGCTTGATGTCGAATCCATAGCCGCCGAGCTGGTCTGCGACCTTGCCGGCGAGCCCTTGCCTGGGGGTCGCGTTCAGCACGCGGATGTGCACCTTCTTGGCCGCGGGCAGCGTGGACTGCGGGATCGACGTGGCCGACACGCACGCAGCCGCACTGGGATCCGCAGCTGCAGAAGGCTCGTCGGAGCGCGTAAGGGCAAAGACGGCATAGGCAACGGCCACGACCACGAGCACGCCGACCATCACCAGCACGACGAGCAGCCACCGCGGCATCCCCTTGCCACCGCCTGGCCGCGAGCGGATGGGGCTCTCGCGCAGCGCACTCACGACGTGGCCTCCTCCGTGCGTCGGGACGACAAGAACTCGCGCACTATCGTGCCGCATGCCTCGGCTTCCAGGCCCGAAACGACTTCGACCACATGGGGAAGCCGCCTGTCGCGCACGAGGTCCCAGCGAGAGCCAGCAGCCCCGTATTCGTCATTCCACGCGCCGAACACCAGCCGGTCGATCCGCGACATCATCGCCGCGCCCGCACACATCGGGCACGGCTCCAGGGTGACGACGAGCGTGCAGCCCTGCAGGCGCCATTCGCCCACTCGGGCAGCGGCCTCCCGCAGGGCAAGGACCTCCGCATGGGCAGTGGGGTCAGCGAGCTCCTCGCGTCGGTTGCGCGCGCTCGCGAGCACCTCGCCGGAAGCATCGAGCACTACCGCGCCGATCGGGATCTCCCCTGCCGCGGCGGCCTCGGCGGCACGCTCGAGCGCGATCGTCATCGCAGCAGCCTCAGCCGGTCGCACGCCGGCCGGGACAGGCTCAGTGCCCTTCGGGGTCATGCCTGGCTAACGGCGCCGGAGGGTCTCGGCGAACTCGCGCCCGCACCCGATCCGCTTGACGATGGCTCGCACCTGGTCTTCGGGGAACATGTCCTCGTCCTCGCAGATGAGCACCAGCTCGTCGGCCGGCAGGCCCAGGTCGGCCAGGACCGACAGGTCGCCCACCGGCTCGTAGTCGTCGACGTCCTCGTCCTCCCAGTCGAGCCCGACGGCATCGGCGATGTCCTGGAGGATCGGCCAGTCGTAGATCGCGCCACCGTCGCTGATGACCAGGCGCAGGCCGTGCGGGCCGGTGCGGGCGAGGATGAAGAACTCGTCGATGACTGCGACGAACCCCAGTACCCCGC
>CAYFLP010000164.1:0-5612 GCA_964344045.1 uncultured Bifidobacteriaceae bacterium | reverse complement strand
AGCTGGCGGCGCACGTCGTCCCACAGGCCGCCGCTGCGTGGCGCTGCATAGGGCTGCAGCTGCACAGCGGCGTCCGCCCGGGCAAGGGTCAGCTGGACGACCGCACCCGTGGACTGGTCAACCTGCACCTGAACGTCGATGCCCGGATGCGCGGCGACAAGCAGCCCGCCGAGATCCACTCGTTCCACGCCATCGCTGAAGTCGACGTCTGCCTCGTCCCACGGCCCGTGGGCCGGACGATCACGGTGCTCGCTCACGACCACACCGTACCCAGGGAACGACGCATCACGAGCGGCCGGTCGAGCCGAAGCCGCCGGATCCGCGGGAGGAGCCGGGCAGCTCGGCTACCTCGATCACCTCCGCCTGCTCGACCCGCTGGATGACGAGCTGGGCGATCCGATCGGCACGCTCGATCACGATGGGGGTGGAAGGGTCGAGGTTGATGCCGATGACCGCGATCTCGCCGCGATAGCCGGCATCGATCGTGCCGGGCGCGTTGACGAGGGCGAACCCCGACCGCAGGGCCATTCCCGAGCGCGGATGCACGAAGGCCGCGTAGCCGGGCGGCAGGGCGAGCGCCATGCCCGTCGGGATCAGGCCCCGCTCCCCCGGTGCGAGCGTGATGTCGATCCGACTGCGCAGGTCCAGGCCGGCATCGCCAGGATGCTCGTAGGCAGGCAGCGGGAGCCCGGGATCCAGGCGGCAGACGAGGAGCCCGACCGAGCCCGGTGCCGCTCTCATCGGACTGCGGGCAGTACGACCACCCTGCGACTCATCGGCATGCGCCGACTCTAGGACATCGCGCCAGGCATGGCAGGCTGGTCGCATGGGTCCGGGGCGCTACCGCGAGAGGCTGATTCCCGGCATCGGCACCTGGCTGCTGGCGGCCGGCTGCGTCGCGATGCTGTCGATCGCCTACGGTGCGGCGCTCGGCGCTGCAGCAGGGTGGCTGTGCGCAGCCGTGACCGGCGCCGCCGCGGTCGGGATCATCCTTGCGACGGCGCCGGTGATATCGGTCGACGACGCAGGGCTGGGCGTAGCCCGCGCCCGACTGCCCTGGCATGCCGTGGCCAGCATCAGTTCGCTGGACGCGTCCGAGACGGCGACTGCCAGGGATACCGACGCGCGCGCCTTCTTGGCCCTTCGCCCGCTCATCTCGCGCACCAGCGTGCGGATCGACATCGACGACCCGCAGGATCCGCATCCGTACTGGCTGGTGACCAGCCGGCACCCGGATCGATTCATCAGTAGTCTGCGGTCAGGCACCGCGGCGCGGCCGCCGTCCGACCCGCCTATGGACAGGAGTCCGCAGTGAAGAATGAGGTTGCGACGTCAGCAAGCCCGCCCCAGGAGCCGCAGGTCAATCCCGTGATGCACCTGGTGGCGCCCCTCGCCGCCGTGGTGGCCACCATGGTCGTGCGCAAGGTCATGAACACCGCCTACGAGGCGATGACCGGCCACGAGCCCCCGGTTCCGCGGGATCCGTCGGTTCGCCTGGGCCGGGCCCTGCTGTGGACTGCCGTGACCGCCACTACGGCGGCAGTCGTGGAGGTCGCGGTCTACCGGCTGGCGAACCAGGCCGGCAGCCACCCGCAGGCGTAGTTCGCCGCACCGCAGGCGCGGGCTGGCGTCACGCAGCCTTGGTCAGGCGCATTCCTTGCAGACCGGGCCGGTCTTGCCCTCATGGTCGAGCTGGCTGCGGTGCTGCACGAGGAAGCACTTGGAGCAGGTGAACTCATCCGATTGGCGAGGGAGCACCCGCACGGTCAGGCTCTCGTCGGAAAGGTCGGCACCGGGAAGCTCGAGGCTCTCGGCCAGCTCGGCCTCGTCGACATCAACGGCGGACGCGGCCTTGTCGGCGCGTCGGGCCTTGAGCTCCTCGAGGCTGTCCTCTGCGAGCTCCTCATCGGTTTTGCGAGGTGCGTCGTAGTCGGTTGCCATGTTCTGGTGCCCTCCACTTAGTTCGTTCGACGCGCAGATTGTGCACCATGGCCCCGACGCGCCATGCACCATCCCTCCCCCGGATGGCTCGGGTCACGTCCCGGGGGCGGAAGGCAGCGCCCCTGGCGACGGCGCATACCTGCGCATAAGGTGCACGCATGCCCGTCTATGCGCTCGGCGACCGTGTCCCTGCCATCCATCCGACGGCGTTCGTGCACCCGGATGCGGTGGTCATCGGCTCGGTGACCATCGGTGCCGAGTCGAGCATCTGGCCGACAACCGTCCTTCGCGGCGACAGCGGTCGCATCGTCATCGGCGACCAGACGTCAGTGCAGGACGGCACCGTCGTGCACTGCACCTCGACGCTCGACACCCTGATCGGCAGCCGGTGCGTCATCGGCCACAACGCGCACTTGGAGGGCTGCACCATCCACGACGACTCGCTGGTCGGCTCCGGCTCCATCGTGCTGCACCGCGCCGAGGTGGGCCCGCATGCCCTGGTGGGGGCCGGTGCCCTGGTGGGCAACGACAAGCGAGTGCCGACAGGAGCGCGAGCCCTCGGGGTGCCCGCACGCGTGCAGGAAGACGTCGTGGCGTCCGGCGAATTCGAGCACATGGTCGCGATCTACGTCGGCAACAGCCATCGCTATCGGGCGGAACTGCGCCGCATCGACTGAGCACGCGGTCAGGCGTCGAGCGCTCCGCCCTGGGCGAGCAGCGCCCGCACCTCTTCGGCCACGCCCGGGACGCAGGCGAACAGGAATGCGTCCGTGGCCCCCGTCGTGAGCCCGTCCACGACTGCCCCGGCCTCGGCAGCGATCAAGGTCCCGGCCGCGATGTCCCAGCGATTGAGGTACTTCTCGTAGAAGCAGTCGATCCTGCCCCGGGCCAGCCAGCACAGGTCGATGACGGCAGCCCCCAGGCGCCGGATGTCCCGCACCTGCGTGATGAGCGAGCGAACGACGTCGGCCTGCCGCTCGCGGACATGGGCCCGGTAGCTGAACCCGGTGACCACCATCGCCTGCGAGGCAGCCGCGCACTCTCGCACGTGCAGCCGCTCAGCGCGCTCGCCGCGCACCAGCCAGGCTCCCCCGCCACGCACCCCGATGTAGGCCTCGTCCAGGTCGGGTGCCACGACGATGCCGATGCGAGAGGTGCCGTGTTCCTCGGCAGCGATGCTCACGCCCCACATGGGCAGGCGGTACAGGTAGTTGATGGTGCCGTCGAGCGGGTCGACGACCCAGCGGATGCCCGTGGAGCCCGCCCGTTCGCCGCCCTCCTCGCCCAGGAAGCCGTCGCCGGGCCGCGCGCCGAGGAGGGCACCGATGATGAGGTCCTCCGCGCCCTTGTCCATGACCGTGACCGCGTCAGTTGCAGTCGACTTCGTCTGCACGGCTAGATCGGCAGGACGCTCGTCGCGCAGGAAGGCGCCTGCCGCGAGGGCGGTGCGCCAGGCCAGAGGCAGCAACTCATCGAGCGCCAGGATCTCGGCGAGGGTCCGCAATTCCCCTGCGGCAGGCAATGTGTCCATGGCGACATCCTTTCGCGGCCCTTGCCATCGGCCCGCACGGGTCGCCCCGATAGCGTCGGAGCATGCTCACTGCCTATCGCACCGCCTTGAGCACTCCCGGGGCGAAGGCTTTCACCACCAGCGGCTTCATTGCCCGCCTGCCCATCGCGATGATCGGGCTGGGAATCGTGCTGATGGTGTCGACGCTGACCGGGTCGTACGCCAGGGCGGCGGTCATCTCCGCTGCCTTCCAGGTGAGTGCCGCAGTGGGCTCGATCTACACGAGTCGATGGGCTGACCGCATCGGCCAGGCCCGCATCGTCCTGCCCCTCGCACTCGTGCACGCCGCGGCGCTCATCGCGCTGGCGGCTCTCATCGAGACGGGTGCTCCCCTGGTCGCGTCGGGCCTGGCGGCGGTCCTCGCGGGCCTGGCACAGCCGGCGATCGGATCGCTGGTGCGCGCCCGCTGGGCGAATGCGCTCCAAGGCGCCGATGCCGCGCCCACGCTGCGCTCCGGTTTCGCCATCGAGAGCATCCTCGACGAGCTGATCTTCACCCTCGGCCCCATGCTGGCGGCCTTCCTCGCGTTCTCCGTCGCACTGCCACTTCCGCTGGTCGCGGCCGCCGTGCTCGTGGTGATCGGCAGCTGGACCCTGGCCGCCCAGCGTGCCTCCCAGCCGCCCGCGCACGGCCATCGCGCCCGGCATCGCAGTGCCCTCCTGCATCCAGGCATCGCCATCGTCTTCTGCGCCGCGCTCGGCACGGGTGCAGTCTTCGGCTCGTTCGAGGTCTCGGTCGTCGCGTTCACCCGCGAGCATGGCCGGCCGGAGTTCTCGGGACTGGTTCTCGCCCTGTGGTCGGTCGGGGCCATCCTCGGTGGCCTGGCGTACGGCGCCCGGCACCTGCATGCATCCCTGGCGAAGCAGGCGATCGCGCTGGGCATAGTCAGCGCTTGCGCGCTCGTGCCGATGCCCTTCCTGGGCACGCTCGGCTGGCTGGGCGCCTTGACCGTGGTGGCCGGCCTGACCACCGCACCGGCTCTCATCGTCATGTTCAGCCTCACCGCCCGGCTTGCCCCGAGTGCCCTCCTGACGGAGGCCCTTGCCTGGGTGAACTCCGGGCTGGCGCTCGGCTTCTCCGCAGGCAATGTCCTGGCGGGCGTCATCGTCGACGCACACGGCACGAGCGCGGCCTTCACCGTGCCCGTCGCGATGGCGCTGGCCGCTACGGCGGCCTATGCCCTGGGACGGCGGCCGCTGGGCCGCGCACTCGAACAAGCCCATGCGAGCGCCGGTCTGCAGCAACCCGGGGCCATTAGCCTGTAGGTTGGCCATGCGGTACCACCGCAGCACTCGACTGATCACGAGACGGAGATTCGCCCTGGACGCCTTCAGCCCCCGCGAGGTCCAGTCACGCGTGCGTGCCGGGGCCTCGGTAGACGTCGTGGCAGCCGAGACCGGCTGGCCGGTCGACAAGGTCGAGCGCTACGCGGAGCCCGTCCTGGGCGAGCGGGCGTACGTGGCACAGCAGGCCCAGGCCGCTGAGATCCGTCGCAGTGGCGGTGCGGTATCGCTTCTGGAATCCGTGCGGGCCGCACAGGGCCTGGCCGATGACGACTCCGGGCAGTGGGATGCCTTCCGTCGCGAGGATGGCCGCTGGGTCGTCACCGCGCGGTCCGGCAATGAGCGCGCATCCTGGACGTACGACGCGACAGGCCGCAGCGTCCACCCCCTCGACGACACCGCCCGGGCATGGATGGGCGTCGCGCCTGCTGCGGACCCCATCGAGGACGCGCTCGGCCTGATTGCCGAGACGCCGGTGGTGCGCGCGGATGCGGAGGTCGAGACTCTTGCGCCCGAGCGGCCTCGACTGGTGGCGGTGCCCTCGCTGGACGTCAGCAAGTTACCGGACGAGCAGTTCACGGACGAGCAGTTCACGGACGAACAGTTGACGGACGACCAGTACGCCGTCGGCGACGAAGTCCTGGAGTACGACGAGGTCGAGGTCGACGACATCCGCATCGAGTCTGCCGACGAGACCGTCGTCGTCACATCGACAACGCAGACCGTGGTGATCGCAGTCGAGCAGCCATCCCTGGAGTCCAGTGGCCTGGTCGTGGACGAGCCAGTGGCCAAGCCGCGCAAGCCCAAGGCCCGGCGTT
>CAYFLP010000163.1:0-5618 GCA_964344045.1 uncultured Bifidobacteriaceae bacterium | reverse complement strand
CGTTGATGCGCCAGGTGCCGTCGGCCTGCCGCTCGGCCCGGGTGCGGATCTTGGTTGTCTCCGAGCCGGCACCTGGCTCGGTGACGCCGAAGGCCTGCAGGCGCAGGCTGCCGTCTGCGATGGAGGGCAGGTAGCGCTGCTTCTGCTCCTCGCTGCCGTGCCGCAGCACCGTGCCCATCACGTACATCTGAGCGTGGCAGGCCGAGGGATTGCCTCCGGAGGCGGAGATCTCCTCGAGGATGATGGAGGCCTCGGTGATGGTCGCGCCGCCGCCGCCGTACTCCTCGGGCACGAGTGCGCCTAGATAGCCTGCGTCGGTGAGGGCGGCGACGAACTCCTCCGGGTAGCGGTCCGGCTCCAGGGACTGCCAGTACGGGCCGTCGAAGTTCTCGCAGATGGCCTGCACTCCTGCGCGGAGATCGTCATATTCCGGTTTCGGCGTGAGAATCACAGTCCTTTGTATCATTTATCAACTACGTGCGGAGTGGGGACGAGATGACAGCTGCGGTCACGACGGCGAACTGGGCAGACCTGGCAGGGAGCGTCCGGTACCCGACCGACCTGCTCATCGGTGGGAAGTTCGTGCCGGGCGCGTCGCGTCAGGAGGTCATCAGCCCCATCGACGGGAAGTCGATCACCGACGTCGCCTTCGCGAGCGCGGCGGACGTCGATCGCGCGGTGGCTTCCGCCCGGGCCTCCTTCCGGGATCGCCGCTGGGCGGGAATGTCGCCCATGGACCGCAAGGACGTCCTGATCCGCTGGGCGAACCTCGCCCAGGAGCACGCCGACCAGCTTGCCGTCCTCACCGCCCTGGAGATGGGCAAGCCGGCGCGCGAGGCGAAGGCCATCGACGTGCGGGCCGTCTACCGGACCCTGCGCTGGTTCGGCGAGGCGATCGACAAGGTGCTCGACGAGATCCCGAACGTCCCGGACTCCTCGTGGGCGATGATCGAGCGCGAGCCGGCCGGCGTCGTCGCCGCCATCACGCCGTGGAACTTCCCGCTGACCCTGGAGACCTGGAAGATCGCGCCTGCGCTTGCCGTCGGCTGCTCGATGGTGCTCAAGCCGGCCGAGAACTCCCCGCTCACGGCGCTGTACCTCGCCCAGCTCGGGCTCGAGGCGGGCCTGCCCGAAGGCGTGCTCAATGTCGTGAACGGCACGGGCATCGAGGCGGGCGCGGCGCTGGCCAGCCATGGCGACGTCGACGTCATCACCTTCACCGGCTCGACCGCGACAGGTCGCGCGATCATGACTGCCGCTGCGCAGTCGAACCTCAAGCGCACGTGGCTCGAGCTCGGCGGCAAGGGCGCGAACATCGTGTTCCCGGATGCCGACCTCGACAAGGCGGCGGCGACCGCAGCCTGGAGCATCTTCTACAACGCGGGGCAGATGTGCTCGGCTGGATCGCGCCTGCTCGTGCATGAGTCCGTGAAGGACGAGGTGGTCGCGAAGGTCCTCGACGTCGCAGCCTCGATGCAGCCTGCCCACCCACTCGATGACGCGGCCCCCATCGGCTCCATCGCGAGCGCGCGCCAGCTCGAGACCGTCCACGGAATCGTCACCGAGGGCCTCGCGGACAGCGGCGACCTGCTCACCGGCGGTGCCCCGGTCATGCTCGAGACCGGTGGCTCCTACTACCCGCCGACGGTCGTCGACAACGTCCGACCCGATTCGACGCTCGCCCAGCGCGAGGTCTTCGGGCCGGTGCTCTCGGTGTCGTCCTTCGCCTCCGACGACGAGGCCCTGTCGATTGCCAACAGCACGCAGTACGGCCTGGCCTCGGCGGTGTGGACCAACGATCTCAATCGCGCGCGCAAGGTCTCCAAGGCGCTGGAGATGGGCGTCGTGTGGGTCAACTGCTACGAGGAGGGCGACCTCACCGTTCCGTTCGGAGGCGTCAAGCAGTCCGGCTTCGGAGCCGACAAGTCGCTGCATGCGCTCGACAAGTTCACCAACCTGAAGACCACCTGGATCGAACTGTCGTGACTGTCCTGTCCTTCGACGGATCAGGCGATGCCTCGCGTCGTCGCCGCAACCTCGGCGACGACGTCGCTGACCACATGCGCACGATGATCCTCACGGGAAAGCTCAAGCCGGGGGAGCGCATCGACCAGGACGCCATCGCAGAGCAGCTCGGTGTCAGCCGCCTGCCCGTCCGCGAGGCCCTGATCGCCCTCGACCGCGAGGGCCTGGTCGTGACCGTCCCGCGCAAGGGGTCCTACGTCCAAAGGCTCGACCGCGACGACATCGTCGACCACTACCAGCTGTTCGGGCAGGTCGCTGGGCTCGCGGCGGCGCGCGCGTGCGCGCGCATGACGCCCGAGCAGGTCGATGAGCTCGCCGGAATCCACGACCGCATGCATGCGACTCGCAACGTGCACGAGCAGGAGCAGCTGAACCACGAGCTGCACCGCCTCATCAACACTGCCTCGGGCAGCAAGCGCATCACCAGCATGGTCAAGCTGCTCAGCCGCTCGCTGCCGATGCCCTATGCCGACTTCCCGAGTGCCTGGCTGGGCGAGGCCGAGCGCCAGCACCAGGAGATCGTCGATGCCTTCCGGCGCCGCGACACCCTGGCGGCGCAGCGGGCGATGGAGCAGCACATCATCGCCAGCGGCAGGCACGCGGTCGACGTGCTGGACTCGCTCGGCTTCTTCAGCGCCTGACCCAGGTCAGCGCACGCTGTGCGCGGTGGCTCAGTGCCGGCCCTCAGCGCGACTTCTCGGCGAGGAAGACGCCGATCAGGACAATGACTGCGCCGGCGATCTGCACGGGTGCCAGCACCTCGCCCAGGACGACCCAGGCGATGGCGCTGGCCACGAGGGGCTCGGTCATGCCGACGACGGAAGCCTGGGATGCGCGGATGTTCTGCAGTGCCATGACCTCGAACCAGAATGGCACCACGGTGCCTAGGACGACCATCCACGCGGCGAGCGCGAGCAAGGGCACGGTGGTGTCGGTCGTGCCGAGGGGCTGCGAGCCGGACAGGGCCGTCCAGGGGAAAGACCACCACGGGGCCGCGATGGCCCAGAAGAGCGCAGCGCCGCCGAAGCCCCACATGGTGAGCGACACCGGATCGCGTGGCTGGGGCTTGCGCAGCTGGGCATCGCCGATGAGGAAGTAGACGGCGAGTGCGGCGGCAGCGCCGAGCCCGGCGAGCACCCCGACGACGTTCAGTGCGAAGCCCAGCCAGACCTCGCCGACCATGGCGAGGCCTGTGAGTGCGAGGACAAGGCCGGCCCACACGAGCCGGTTGACCTGCTCGCGCATGGCGAACCGGAACCACAGTGCGACCATGATCGGCGCGGTGAACTCGATGAGCAGGGCCACGCCGACGGGCAGCAGCTGGATCGCCACGAAGTAGAGGTACTGGGTCATGGCCACGCCCAGGACGCCATACGCCAGCAGGATGCCGATCTCCGACTTGCGGATGCGCAGCGCAGCAGGACGTGTGACCGCGACGACTATGAGCAGGACGACGAAGGCTGCCGTTACGCGCAGCTGCGACAGCCGCGTGGCTTCGATGCCGGCGAGGAGAAGTGACTTGGAGACGGTGCCGTTGATCGAGAAGAGCAGGGCTGCGGCAATGCACAGTGCATAGCCGAGCGAGGGGCGTGGGTGCTTGCTGAGCTCGACACCCGGTACCGGCTCGGCGAGGTCGCTCACCTGCCGAGAGCGGCGCTGTAGACCGCGATCGTCTCGTCGGCGATGGCGTCCCAGCCGAACTGGTCTACCGCGCGCACGCGACCTGCGGCCCCCATGCGCTCGGCACGCTCGGGGTCGGCAGCCAGTTCGTTCACCGCAGCGGCGAAGCGCTGCTCGAAGCCGCGCGGATCGGCGGCGTCGTAGGCCACGAGCAGCCCGGTCTCGCCGTCGACGACGACCTCGGGGATGCCGCCCACGGCAGAGGCGACGACCGCCGTCTCGCAGGCCATGGCCTCGAGGTTGACGATGCCTAGCGGCTCGTAGATCGACGGGCAGACGAAGGCGAGGGCATGGGTGAACAGCTGGATCAGCGCGGGGCGCGCAACCTGCTCCTGGACCCAGATCACGCTCGACTCACCGCGCTCGGCGCGCAGCTGCTCCACGGCCTGAGCGGTCTCCTCGCCGATCTCGGGAGTATCGGGCGATGAGGCGCAGAGCACGAGGACGACGTCGTCGGCGAAGGCGCGTGCGGCATTGACGAGGTGCACGATGCCCTTCTGCCGCGTGATGCGCCCGACGAACAGCACGTAGGGACGGCCCTGGTCGATGCCCACGCGCTCAAGCGCCTCGACGCTCGGATCAGGGCGGTAGACGGCAGTGTCGATGCCGTTGTGCACGACATGCACCTTCGCGGGATCGACGGCCGGGTACGCCTGCAGCACGTCAGCGCGCATGCCGTGGCTGACGGCGATGATTGCCTGGGCGGCCTCGTAGGCGGTCCGCTCGACCCACGACGACACCCGGTAGCCGCCGCCGAGCTGCTCTTCCTTCCAGGGCCGCAAGGGCTCCAGCGAATGCGCGGTGAGCACATGCGGGACGCCGTGGAACAGGCCTCCAATGTGGCCGGCGAGGTTGGCGTACCACGTATGCGAGTGGAGGAGGTCGACCCCGGCCGTATCGGCCACCATGCCGAGGTCGACACCGAGGGTCTGCAGTGCGGGATTCGCGTCGGCGAGGTACTGGGGCACGGGATGACCGACTGCATCAGGGCGTGGACCGCCGAAGCAGTGCACGTCGACGTCGATCTTGTGCCGGAGCTCGGCCACCAGGTGCTCGACGTGGACCCCAGCGCCCCCGTAGACGTCCGGCGGCCATTCCCTTGTCAGCATCCCGATGCGCACACTGCGAGCCTAGACCCACTGCTCGCAACCATAGGCAGCACGCAGAACTTGGGACTAGGGTTGCATCGTGAGCACGAATCCACGAGTACTCGCGATGGTGCTTGCCGGGGGCGAGGGCAAGCGGCTGATGCCGCTGACTGCCGACCGTGCCAAGCCGGCAGTTCCCTTCGGAGGCTCGTATCGGCTGGTCGATTTCGTCCTGTCGAACCTGATCAACGCGGGCCTTCGACGCGTGACCGTGCTGACCCAGTACAAGTCCCACAGCCTCGACCGCCACGTCACCACTACCTGGCGCATGCCGACCCTGTTGGGCGACTACGTCACGCCGGTGCCGGCACAGCAGCGGCTGGGCCCGCGCTGGTACACCGGAAGCGCTGACGCGATCTTCCAGAGCCTGAACCTGGTCTACGACGAGAGCCCCGACTACGTGGTCGTATTCGGTGCAGACCACGTGTACCGCATGGATCCCATGCAGATGATCGAGGCGCACATCGAATCCGGCGCGGGCGTCACCGTCGCTGGCATCCGCATGCCGAAGGAGACGGCGAACCAGTTCGGCGTGATCCAGGCCGCGCCCGACGGTCACCGCATCGCCAACTTCCTCGAGAAGCCTGCAGATCCGCCGACCATCCCCGGCGACGACGACCACTGCTACGTGTCGATGGGCAACTACGTCTTCAGCACAGACACCCTCATCGAGGTCCTGCGCGAGGATGCCGCCGACCCGGCCTCCGTGCACGACATGGGCGGCAACATCATCCCGATGCTCACCGCCCGCGGCGAGGCGTACGT
>CAYFLP010000162.1:4715-5662 GCA_964344045.1 uncultured Bifidobacteriaceae bacterium | reverse complement strand
GACGCATCCCGGATCTGCTCCGCGCGCTCGATGAGCTCGGCTGCGCGCGCATCGAACGAATGCTCGCGTGCGATGCGCGCGGCGTGCTCCAGGCGTGCTGCGCGCCCGGCGAACACCTCGTCGACCGGCCTGGCGAGCAGTGCGGGGATCTGGTTCGGATCGTCGTACGCGACGACGGCCGTGCCGAACACCTCTGACATGCCGGCGGCGCGATCGCTGAGGACGCGCGTGCCCGTCGCAACCGCGTCGAACAGCCGGTTCGACAAGAAGCCCTCGGCAGCCATGTCGGGCCAGTGATCGTTCAGTACCGTCCAGGCGGCCGCATACGCCGCCGGCAGCAGTTCGTTGGGCAGGAACTCGCCAGCGATGACGGACGGGGCGACGAACTCCTCCCAGCCCACGCCGTACAGGGCGAGCTCGACTCCCCCGTCGACGCAGGCGCGCACAGCTGGCCGGTACTCGCCGCGCGTGGAGCCGACGAAGAGGGCACGCGCCCCGGTGTCCGCAGGAGCGGCGGAGGGGCTGAACCGGCGAGGGTTCGTCGCCTGGAGCAGCGGCAGCACCGGCACCGCGAATTCCGAGGCCCGGCTCCAGCAGGCACTCGCCGCGAACACGGCGTCGAAGTCGTCCGGCTCGTCGGGTTCGACCAGCTCGGGGTGGCTGATGACCCACAGCAGCCAGGCAGCGCCTCCGCCCGTCGCGGGCCGGCGGGGCCGTACCCGCCTGAGACCGCGCAGCACCACCACGACGTCGTCTGCCTCGCGAGCGGCCGATTCGGCCCCGCCTCGGTGCACTACTCGAGCACGCTGCCCGGCGCGTTCGAGTGCCTCGACCAGGTCCGAGGCGAACCAGGTATCGCCCCACTGGGCGCCTGCCTCGCCCTTAGGCGAGGCGACGACGACCGACCAGGACATCGGCTTGCGACCACGTCGCAGCAACCGCACGTC
>CAYFLP010000162.1:0-4705 GCA_964344045.1 uncultured Bifidobacteriaceae bacterium | reverse complement strand
CCGCACGTCAGTCCCCTGCCCCGCCACGGATGAAGCCGGTGCCCCAGGACCCGTGCATGGTGCCGAACACCACCGGCAGCCAGGCCGCCTCGGCCGCCGACGGGCGTGCCCCGCGCAGCGAGCTATGGGCTGAAGCGGCGAGGTTCAGCGCCGCATAGCCCACGGGCGCGGCCAACCCCAGCCCCACGAGCCACGGCTTGCCCGCTAGCGCTCCGATGCCCGCGACGACGGCGCCCGTCGCGATGCCCGCGACGGCAACGGGGGCCGCCAGGTAGCGGGCCGAAACGGTCTCGGGGTGGCGCCTGATGACCTCGCGGCGCCAGCGGCCGTAGTCGTGATACTGCCGGGCAAGAGTGCGCACGCTCCGGCGCGGACGGTAGGTGACCCGCAGGTCGGGCGTGAACCACACGACCCCGCCGCTCTCGCGAATGCGCAGGTTCATCTCCCAGTCCTGCGCACGGACCATCGAGTCGTCATAGCCGCCGACGCGCTCGAGCGCCGAGCGCAGGAAGCATCCCAGGTAGACCGTCAGCGCGGGGCCAGCCTCGCCGCCCACATGGAAGGAAGCCCCGCCGACGCCGAACTTCGATGTCATCGCTCGCGCCACAGCCCGCTCGAAGTCGGTCGTGCCCTCCGCGGCCATGATGCCGCCGACATTGTCGGCACCGGTCTCGCCCAGCACGCGCACTGCAGTCGACACATAGTCGTCCGGCACCATCGCGTGGCCGTCGATGCGCACGACGATCGCACTGTCGCCCCAGGCGATGGCCGCATTGAGCCCCGAGGGCGTGCGGCCGCTGGGATTGGCGACGACATGCACGTGCTCATGAGCGGCCGCCAGGGAGTCGGCGACCTCCTGGGTGCGATCGTGCGAGGGGCCCACGGCGACGACGATGTCGAGCTGCCCGGGGTAGTCCTGCTGCAGCAGGGCCTCGATGGCATGCGCCAGATGGCGCTCCTCGTTGAGGACGGTCATGATGATGCAGACGCTGGGCAGGGGCTCGCTCACGGCGTCACCAGGCCCGGGAACTGCGCATGCGTCTTGGTCAGGAAGTGCTCGTCGGCCACCGATGCCGTGTGGCCCTCGGCCCGGCGCACGTAGGCATAGCCCAGGCCGTGCGTGCGATAGACGAGGCCGCCCATCTCCAGCACCCGGTCGAGCAGGGCGCGGTCGACCGACTTGGGCACCGGGCGCCAGCCGCCCGCGGAGAACAGGTCGCCTCGCGAGATGAGCATGGTGCCGCCGGCCACGAAGTCCGCATAGCGCTCAGCGCCGTAGGTGGGCCGCAGCACGGTCGTGTCGAGCGCAGCGAGGTGCACCCAGTCAAGTGCCTTGCCGACCACCTGCGCCCCGGAGTACATGCGGGCCAGCACCAGGTCCCAGACGTGCTCGGCCGAGTAGTGGTCGTCGTCGTCCATCTTGGTGATGACATCGCCTTCGGCAGCGAGGCTGAGCGCCTGCAGCGCCGCTCCGAGGCTCAACTGGCTGTCGATGGCGAGGACGCGCGCCGGATAGGGCAGCCGGGCGGCGAGCTCGCGCATCCGGGCGACATCGACCGCCGGGCCATGGGCGCCGATGACCGCCTCCAGCCGCGGGTAGGCGAGCCGCTCGAGCTGGGCGAAGGCGTGCTCGAGGTGGTCTGGGCGATGGGTGGCCATGACGACCGAGACCGAGGGCCAGGTTCCCAGCGCGGCTGCCGGCGAGTGCGCACGCAGCGCATGCCGGCGCTCGGCGACCGAACGCGACTGCCAGCCGATGACGTCGTCGGGTGCGGGCAGGGAGGAAGCATCGTTGACGAGGAGCACGCCGCATGCGTTGAGCTGCACGGCGATCCGGCGCGGCACGGCATCGGGGCACTCGACTGCGCCGACGTCGCGCACGGCACGCGCCTGCGCGGACGTGATGTCGCCCTCGAGCCGCACCGAGACGCCCGACCGCGTGATCACCAGGGCACCTCCGTCGACGCGGCCCGGCACGACCTGGGTGCCTTCCGTCGTACGCCGGCCGATGGGCCGGTGCACGGCAGGATCGAGCAGCACCTCGCATGCGATGCCCTCGCAGGTCCATGAGTCCGCTCCGAGGACGAAGGCGCGCCCCCGGGCCACGCCGGGATCCACCGTGCCCTCGCCGATCAGGAGGTCGTCAGCACGGCGCACGTGCTTATCGCGCTCCTCGCCGGCGAGCACTACGTCGCGCACCGCGGGCGCCAATGCCGTCGCGCTCGCACCCAGCCCCGGCACGAAGGTCAGCTGCGGAGCGCTCGCCCCGGTGGCCACGGGCTGCAGGCAGCGCAGGGCAGCGGCAAGGAGCACTCCAGGATCGACCGGAGCCGCCGCGCGCAGGGCTACGCGCGCACCCGTGCCATCGGCCGTGACAGACGATTCGACGAGTCCGCCCAGGCCCGGGCGACCGAGCCATCCGGCAATTGGCGGCCGCCAGCTCGCGACCTCGAGCTCAATGGCCTCGATCGGATCGCCGCCCATCGATGCGATGACGAGCTCGCGGACGACAGCGAGGCGAGGAACCCGCACCTGCCAGGCCGACCCGCCCCGGCGAACCCGGATGCGGGCATCCGTCACGGTGGGCGCGCTCACCCGATCAGCCTAATGACGCCGTTGCGTCAGATCCGGCTAGGAAGCCCAGATGGAGATGGCGTGTGGCCTGCCAGCCCACTTGTGGCCCCGCGAAACCTGGTGAACCACGGTGCCGGATACCTTGTCGATCGGCACGCGCCGGCCTGGTGCCTAGTAGCGGGCGAGCACCTGCTTGGCCATGACGATGCGCTGCACCTGATTGGTGCCCTCGTAGATCTGGGTGATCTTGGCATCGCGCATGTAGCGCTCGACCGGCCAGTCCTTCGTGTAGCCGGCACCGCCGAGGGCCTGGACGGCGTCGGTGGTGATCTCCATGGCGACGTCCGATGCGAAGCACTTGGCCGCCGCACCGAAGAAGGTCAGGTCGGGATCCTGGCGCTCGCTCTTGCTGGCGGCGACGTAGATCATCTGCCGTGCGACCTCGAGCTTCATGGCCATGTCGGCGAGCATGAACTGCATGCCCTGGAAGGTGGCGATCGGCTTGCCGAACTGCTGGCGGTCCTTCATGTAGGCAGCCGCGGTGTCGAGCGCGGCCTGGGCAATGCCGACAGCCTGGGCGCCGATGGTGATGCGCGTGTGATCGAGGGTCGCCATCGCGGTCTGGAAGCCGGTGCCGGGCGCGCCGATGATGCGGTCGCCGGGGATGCGCATGTTGTCGAAGAGGATCTCTCGCGTCGGCGAGCCGTGGATGCCGAGCTTGCGCTCGGGCGTGCCCAGCGAGAAGCCCTCGTCGTCGCCGTGCACGACGAAGGCCGAGATGCCCTTGGCGCCCGCATCAGGATCGGTGACCGCCATGACGGTGTAGTAGGACGAGATGCCGGCGTTGCTGATCCAGCTCTTCTGGCCGTTCAGGATCCAGTCGTCGCCGTCGCGCACGGCGCGCGCCTTCATCGACGCAGCATCGCTGCCGGCCTCGCGCTCGCTCAGCGCGTAGGAGAACAGCGCCTCGCCCGAGGCCACCTGGGGCAGGTAGGCCTGCTTGAGCTCCTCGCTGGCCGCCAGCATCAGCGGCATGGTGCCGAGCTTGTTGACGGCCGGGATGAGGGACGTGGCAGCGCAGCCGCGCGCTACCTCCTCGATCACCAGGCAGGCCGCGAGCGCATCGCCGCCCTCGCCGCCGTACTCCTCGGGAATGTGGATCGCGTGGAATCCCGAAGCCCGCAGGGCCTCGTAGATGTCCCACGGGAACTCGCCGGTCTCGTCGATCTCGGCGGCCCGGGGCACGAGCTTGTCATCGACCAGCTCGGCGACCGCCTCCTTCAAGGCACGGTGCTCGTCGCTCAGGGTGAATTGTTGGAAGTCCACGTTTCCTGCCACGGGGCAAACACTACTAGCCTGTGGTCATGCACTCGCGCCCGTCCATGCCCCGCCTTTCCGTGATCGGAACCGGGTACCTCGGAGCCACCCACGCCGCCTGCATGGCCGAGCTCGGCTTCGAGGTGATCGGGCTCGATGTCGATCCCCGCAAGGTCGAGCTCCTGCAGTCCGGGCGCGTGCCGTTCTACGAGCCGGGCCTCGACGAGGTCCTCGCCCGCAACATCGAGGCGGGCCGGCTGCGCTTCACGACGAGCTTCCAGGAAGCCGCCGAAGGCGCCGACGTGCACTTCATCTGCGTGGGCACTCCCCAGGCCTCCGGCGCGCAGAAGGCCGACATGTCACAGGTCTACGGCTCCGTCAGCGCGCTGGCCCCCTTCCTCGCCGAAGGCGACCTGGTGGTCGGCAAGTCGACCGTGCCCGTGGGCACGGCGAGCGACCTCGCCGACCTCCTCGCGGCCCAGGCCCCGGCCGGCGTCGAGGTCGCCTGGAACCCGGAGTTCCTGCGCGAGGGCTTCGCCGTCCAGGACACCCTGCATCCCGACCGGCTGGTCGTCGGCGTGCGCTCCCCGCAGGCCGAGGCCCGCCTGCGCGAGGTCTACGCGCCGATCATCGCCGAGGGCGTTCCCTTCCTGGTCACCGATTTCCCCACTGCAGAGCTGGTCAAGGTCGCCGCCAACTCGTTCCTGGCCACGAAGATCTCCTTCATCAACGCGATGGCCGAGGTATGCGAGGCCGCCGGCGCCGACGTCGTGCGACTGGCCGAGGCGATCGGCTATGACCCGCGCATCGGCAA
>CAYFLP010000161.1:0-5667 GCA_964344045.1 uncultured Bifidobacteriaceae bacterium | reverse complement strand
GCGCTGAGCATCACCAACGCGGCCATCCATGAGATCGACATCAATCGCTGGCTCACCGACGACGAGTACGCCTGGGTGCAGGTGCTGGCGGCCCGCCCGGGGCCGCTCACTCCGGCCGATCAGCACGACCCGCTGTTCATCTTGCTGCAGACCACGCAGGGTGCGATCGTCGAGATCGAGATGTTCGTGCAGTCGCAGATCGGCTATGAGGTCACCTGTTCGGTCACGGGCGGGACGGGTATCGCTGACATGGCCGATGGGCGCTTCGTGACCACTGCGCGGGCTCGGCACAAGGGCCATGACCTCCCCCAGTTGTGGCTGGGCAGGTTCCAGGAGGCCTATCGCATCCAGTTGCAAGGCTGGATCGATCACCTGGTGAAGGGCACCGCGATGCAAGGTGCAAGCACCTGGGACGGCTTTGTCGGCGCAGTCGTCGCGAACCGAGCTGTCGAGGCACTGAGGTCAGGCGACCGCGTGATGATCGAGCTGCCTGCGCGTCCGGCGCTCTATGGCGGGGAGTGATCGCGTGGCAGGTGAATTCATCTACCACCTAGCCTTGCTGCGCGAATGGGATGCCGCGGGCTCGCACTACGACCGCTCCACCATCGGCATGACGATCGAGGAAGTCGGCTTCATGCACGCCTCGACGAGTGAGCAGCTGGCGGGCACCGCGCAGCTGTTCTACGCCGACTGCGGGGAGGAACTCGTCGTGCTCGTCATCGATCCGTCGATCCTGGCCGCCATGGGCATTGACCTTCGGTACGAACCGATACCGACGGGCCAGCTCTTCCCGCATGTCTACGGAGCGCTGCCTCGCGCGGCCGTGGTGAATGTCGTCCCTGCCGGATTCGATGAGCGGGGTGCCTTCGAGCTGCGCGCATGAACCGTGCACGACATGACAGTGGCCCGAGTCCGGTGGACTCGGGCCACTGTCATGTGGCGATGACTACACGCCAGCGGGCACGCGCACCGGCGTGAGCTGCTGGTCCTTCTCATCGACCTTGAGCGCGCCGGTCATGATGGCGACCGCGTCGTTCATGGTGTGGGACTGCGGGGTGACGACCGCTGCGCGGGCGCCGAGGCGCTGCACGTGGATGCGGTCGGCGACCTCGAAGACCTGCGGCATGTTGTGCGAGATGAGGATGATCGGCAGGCCGCGATCACGCAGGCCCTCGATCATCTTCAGCACCTGATGCGACTCGCGCACGCCAAGGGCGGCGGTGGGCTCGTCGAGGATGATCACCTTGCTGCCGAACAGCTGGGCACGTGCGACCGAGACTGCCTGGCGCTGGCCGCCGGAGAGTGTCTCGACTGCCTGGCTCATGTCCTGCAGCGTGCCGATGCCCAGGCGGGTGATCTCGGCCTTGGAGGTATCGCGCATGCCGCCGTGGTCGAGGGCGCGGAACACCTTGCCCAGGAAGCCGGGCTTGCGCTGCTCGCGCCCCAGGTAGAGGTTGCTCGCGATGTCGAGGGCGGGGGAGACCGCGAGGGTCTGGTACACCGTCTCGATGCCGTAGCCGCGGGCCTCTATCGAGCTCTTGAACGACACCGGCTGGCCGTCGAGCAGCAGCTCGCCGGCATCGGGGATCTCAGCGCCGGACACGCACTTGATGAGCGTGCTCTTGCCGGCGCCGTTGTCGCCGATGACCGCGAGCACTTCGCCCGGGTACAGCTCCATGTTGGCGTAGTTCAGGCCGACGACGCGCCCGAAGGTCTTGACCAGGCCCTTGGCCTGGACTACGGGCTGGATGGAAGACAGGTCGGTCATGATCGAACCTTTCGAATCCACTGGTCGAGAGCCACCGAGCCGATGATCAGCACGCCGATGGCGAGGGTCTTGTAGGCCGGGTCGAGGCCGGTGATGGTCAGGCCGGAAGCCACGACGCCGACCAGAAGCGCACCGATGAGGGTGCCGATCATCGTTCCGCGGCCACCGAAGAGCGAGGTGCCGCCGATCACGACTGCGGTGATGGAGTCGAGGTTCGCGTCGGGCACGTTGTTCGGGCTTGCCGCACCGACGCGTCCGATGGCGATCCAGCCGGCGATGGCGAGGATGATGCCGCCGACCAGGTAGACGCTGAAGAGCACGCGGTTCACGCGGATGCCGGCAAGGCTCGCGGCGGCCGGGTCGTCGCCGACGGCGTAGACGTGGCGGCCCCAGGCAGTGTTCTTGAGCACCCACGCGAACAGGGCGTACAGGAGCAGCATGAGCACGACGCCGTACGTGATCTTGAACGAGCCGATCTCGATCTTGTTGCCCAGCCACAGCAGGAAGTCGCCGCCGCTGGTGGCCACGATCTTGTCGTCGTTGATCGTGCGTGCGGTTGCGTAGATCAAGGTGATGGCCAGGAACACGTTCAAGGTGCCCAGGGTGACGATGAATGGTGGAAGCCGGAGCTTGGTGACCAGGAAGCCGTTGAGCGCGCCTGCGGCCGCACCGACTGCCAGGCCGAGTGCCAGGGCGATCGGGCCGGGCACGCCCTGCTCGGCGCAGGTCTTCGCCATGACCATGGAGGCCAGGATCGCGACGGCGCCGACCGACAGGTCGATGCCTGCGGTCAAGATGACGAGGGTCTGGGCGATGGCGATGGTTCCGACGATCGACACCTGCTGCGTGATCAGCGAAAGGTTCGAGATGGCCCAGAAGCGATTGTTCAGCAGGCCGAAGATGATGATGGCCAGCACCAGGACGATAAGCGGGCTGATCCACGGGAATTTGTGCAGCAGGTTGTGGAACTGATGGAACGGACGCTTCTGATCGAGATTGCTCATCAGGGCTTCAGCGTCCGTGGTCGACGTGGGTGTGCTCACCCGTCTACCTCCTCGCTAGTCGGTGTGGGCCCACACTCCCACCTTCGTGGTGCCTTTGCAGGGCTTCAGGTGAAGAGCGTGCTGCCGGATGGGTCGTGCCGGGCATGGAAAGGGGGGCCGCAGGTAGCCTGCGACCCCCCTCCCAGGTGCCTTAGCGCTTGCGCGCTAGGAGCTAAGGGATTAGCCCCAGGCGATGTCCTTGCAGCCTGCTGCGTCGAGCTGCTCGGCAACCGTGACGGTGTCCATCGGCTCGTTGGTGCACAGCTTGACGCCGGTGTCGAAGAAGTCCTTGCCCTCGGTCACGGCCGGCTTGGTGCCGGTGGTGGCCAGGTCGTAGATCGCCTTGACGCCGAGACGTGCCATCTCCAGCGGGTACTGCTGCGAGGTGGCGCCGATCTTGCCGTCAGCCACGCCCTGGATGCCCGAGGCGCCGCCGTCGACGGAGACGATCTGAACGTCCGTGCCCACGGTCTTGCCAGCAGCCTCGAGGGCCTTGGCAGCGCCGAGTGCGGCGGGCTCGTTGATCGTGTAGACGAGGTTGATCGCGTCAGACTTCGACAGGCACTGCTCCATGCCGGTCTGGCCGCCCTCTTCGTTGGCGCCGGTGGCCACGATGCAGTCGATCGTGTAGTTGCCGCCCTTGCCGGTGGTGTACTTGCCGGACTCGGCCTCGTCACCGATGACGGTCTTGTCACCGATGTCGATGCCCATGCCGTCGAGGAAGCCATTGTCGCGCAGGTAGTCGACGGTCAGCGACTCCTTGTCGGTGATGATCAGGCGCGCGATGTGGGCGTCGCCACCGTCGAGCTTGCCAGCGGCCCACTGGCCAACGGCCTGGCCGGCGACGAAGTTGTCGGTCGCGAAGGTGATGTCGACGATGTCGGCCGGATCGGTCGGGGTGTCGAGAGCGATGACCAGCAGGCCAGCCTCACGTGCGGCCGAGATGGCGTCGTTGACAGCCGGGCTGGCCGGCGTGATCAGGATGCCCTTCTGGCCGGACTGAACGGCGGACTCGATGAGGGCGATCTGGCCCTGAGCATCGGTGTCGTCCTTGCCAGCGCCGATGGTGATGTCGACGCCATTCTCCTCGGCGGCCTTCTTGGCGCCGGCGGCCATGGCCACGAAGAACGGGTTGGTCTGGTTCTTCAGGATCAGCGAAGCGGCGACCTTCTCGCCACCAGCGGCAGCGGCAGAGGTTGCGGCGGCCGAGGTTGCGGCGGGTGCTTCGGTGGCAGCAGCGGAGGTCGCAGCAGCGGTGTCGGCCGGGGCCGAGCTGCTCGAGCTGGAGCTGCAAGCCGCCAGGGACACGGAAACGACGCCGGCGACTGCAACAGCAGCGATGGCGCGCCCGCGGGTCAAGCGGTTGCTCATGTGTTTCCCTTTCGAGGGGTGGGTTGGACGGGACCGAGAGCCGAGAGGCAAACGGGCCACGGGTCATTCCTAGTGGGCAGGGGCCCCGGCTGTAACACCGGGTGGCCCCATCGATACCGAACAGTTACGCGGGTAGCGTCTGACGGCCCCTCTGGGAATGACTCGTTCCTGCTTCGCTGCCGGGAGCACGGGGTGCCGCACACCGGATGACAACGTTGTCTGCATTTGTAGTCCGGTATTTCTGGCCCGTCAAGGGATTCCGATGCCATACTCCATTTCGTAATGACAACGTTATCTTCGGCCCCTCTGGCCGAATCCCTCAGCGGCTCGTCCGGGAGCCAGCCGCGCGCGACCATGCGCGAGGTCGCTGCCCTGGCCGGGGTGAGCTTGAAGACGGTCTCCCGTGTCGTCAACCGGGAGCCGGGCGTCAGCGACGACCTCGTCCGGCGCGTGGAGGAGGCCGCGGCTGAGCTCGACTACCGCCACAACCTCACGGCGAGCAATCTGCGCCGCTCCGACCAGCGCACCCGCACCCTCGGCCTGGTGGTCGAGGACGTCGCGAACGAGTTCTTCGGCGCCATCCATCGAGGCGTGGAGGACAGGGCCCGCGAGCGCGGGGTGGCAGTGGTCGCCTCGAGCGTCGATCGCGAGCCCGATCTCGAGGGCGATGTCGTCTCCGCGCTGGCGGCGCGGCGGGTCGACGGGCTCATCCTCGCCCCTAGCGCCCGCGAGCAGGCCTACCTCATCGCCGAGCAGCGACGCGGCTGGCCGATCGTCTGCATCGACCGCATGCCCAAGGGCGTCGACGTCGACTCGGTCGTCACCGACAACCGCGAGGGCTCCCTTCGCGGAGTACGGCACCTCATCGAGCGCGGCCACTCGCGCATCGCCTTCGTCGGCGGCTACTCGCTGCTGAGCACCGCGCAGGAGCGCTTCGCCGGGTATCTCGAGGCGATGGCAGAGGCGGGGCATCAGGTGCGGCCGGAATGGGTGCACCGCGATGCGCAGGATGTCGAGGACGCCGAACGCGTCGTGGCAGGCCTCTTCGAGCTCACCCATCAGCCGACTGCGATCTTCGGCGCGCAGAACCTCATCAGCATGGGAGCCGTACGGGCACTGCGCCATGCCGGACTGCAGGATCGCGTGGCCCTCGTCGGCTTCGACGACTTCACCCTCGCCGACATGCTTCAGCCGGGCGTCACGGTCGTGGCGCAGGACCCCCGTGCGATGGGCCGCATGGCAGCCGACCTCGTCTTCGCGCGGATGTCAGACCCGAGCCTGCCGACCCACATGCACATCGTGCCGTCACGCCTGATCATGCGCGGCTCGGGCGAGATCGCTCCCGCGCCCTGACCGGCACCTCTACCTTCCCAGGCCCCTCGCTAATCCCGCCCAGCATCCGCCCCTCGCCATCGCCCACCTGGCAGACGGTCTTCGAACCCCCGGCGTCGATGCCGACGATCAGCATGATCTTCAGGGTATCAG
>CAYFLP010000160.1:0-5668 GCA_964344045.1 uncultured Bifidobacteriaceae bacterium | reverse complement strand
AACCCGCACTTGCCGGAGGCCAGCGATGATCCGCTTCGACGACGTCACGATCACCTACCCCGGCCAGGACCGCCCGGTCCTCGAGCACGTTCGCCTGGCCATCCCCGAGGGCGAGCTGGTCCTCGTCGTCGGACGCACCGGCACGGGCAAGACCACGCTCCTGCGGGCCATCAACGGCCTTGTCCCGCACTTCACCGGAGGCACTCTGCAGGGCCGCGTCGTCGTCGACGGACGAGACACTGCCGAATACCCGCCGCGCGAGCTCGCCGACCTGGTCGGCGTCGTGCCGCAGGACCCGATGAGCGGCTTCGTCACCGATGTCGTCGAGGACGAGCTCGCCTATGGGATGGAGTGCCTGGGACTGTCTCCGGACACCATGCGCCGCCGGGTCGAGGAGACCCTCGACCTGCTCGGCCTCGCCGACCTGCGCAACCGCCCCCTGCGCAGCCTGTCCGGCGGCCAGCGCCAGCGGGTGGCCATCGGCGCCGTGCTCACCACGCATCCGCGCATCCTGGTGCTCGACGAGCCCACGAGCGCACTGGATCCCGGCGCGGCAGAGGAAGTACTGGCCGCCCTGCACCGTCTCGTGCATGACCTCGGCGTCACTGTCGTCATGGCCGAGCACCGCCTCGAGCGCGTCGTGCAATATGCCGACCAAGTGATCGTCCTGCCCGGAAGCGGGCTTCCGCTGCTCTCAGGCGCCCCCGCGGACATGATGCGCCATGCGCCCATCGCACCGCCCGTGGTCGAGCTGGGTCGCCTTGCTGGCTGGCAGCCGCTGCCGCTGTCAGTGCGCGATGCACGCCGCGCGGCCGGTTCGCTGCGCGACCTGCTCGTCGGGCAGTCGCCCCGCATGCGCCCTGTCCGCGGGGGCGAGGCCGCACGCGTCAGCATCGATCGGCTGGAGGTGCGCTACGGCCGCACCACGGCCGTGCACGACGTGAGCATCGACCTCGCCGAGGGACAGGTGATCGCGCTGATGGGACGCAATGGCGCAGGCAAGTCGACCCTGCTCTCGTCGATGGTCGGCATCGTGCCGTGCACCAGCGGCTCCGTCCGCGTCGATGACCGTGACCCTCGCGCCCTCTCCGGAAGCCAGCTGCTGCGCACGGTAGGGCTCGTGCCCCAGGAGCCAGGCGACCTCCTCGAGGCGCTCACGGTCGCCGATGAGTGCCGTGCCGCCGACCGGGACGCCGGATGCGAGCAGGGCACGACGCGCGCACTGCTCGCCCTCATGGCACCCGACATCGATGACGGCGCGCATCCGCGCGACCTGTCCGAGGGCCAGCGCCTGCTGCTGGCACTGTGCATCATCCTGGCCGCGCGTCCGCCATTGCTCCTGCTCGACGAGCCGACGCGCGGGCTCGACTACCCGACCAAGGCGCGCCTGTCCCGCATCCTCGCCGACCTCGCGGACGCAGGGCACACGGTCGTGCTCGCAACGCACGACGTCGAGCTCGTCGCAGACGTGGCCGATCGGGTCGTGATCCTGGCCGAGGGCGAAGTGGTCGCGGACGGTCCCACCCATGTCGTCGTGACGTCGTCGCCGATGTTCGCGCCGCAGGTGGCGAAGATCCTCGCCCCGCAGGAATGGCTCACCGTCGCCCAGGTCGCCGAGGCGATGCCGGGATGAGCGCCGTCCGGCTAGGGCCTGCGTCCACCGCCGCCATCGCGGTGGCAAGCGTCATCGGGGTCATCGCATTCGTGTGGCCACTCATCGCCTCGCCCGGCTCGTCGCTCGTCGCGCACGCCGACGACGCGCCGATCATGTTCGCCGTCCTCGTGCCCGTACTGCTCATCGTCGTCATGGCACAGTTGGCCGACGGCGGCATGGACGCGAAGTCGATCGCGATGCTGGGCGTGCTTGCCGCGGTCATCGCCGCCCTGCGGCCGCTGGGCGGCGGGACTGCGGGCCTCGAACCGATCTGGGCGATCCTCATCCTGTCCGGCCGGGCACTCGGGCCGGGCTTCGGATTCAGCCTCGGCGCCGTATCGCTCTTCGCATCGGCCCTCACCACGGGCGGCATCGGCCCGTGGCTGCCCTTCCAGATGATCGGCGCAGCATGGGTGGGCCTCGGGGCCGGGCTCCTGCCGCGCGCCTCCGGCAAGCGCGAGATCGCGCTCCTTGCCGGCTACGGAGCGCTCGCCTGCATCGCGTACGGCTTCCTCCTGAACCTGTGGTTCTGGCCGTACACGTCGACCCTGCCCGCGCAGATCGCCTACGCGCCCGGTGCAGGCCTCGCCGAGAATGCGCTTGCGTGGGTGCGCTTCTGCCTGGTCACCTCGCTCGGCTACGACATACCGCGGGCAGTGCTCACCGTCGTGCTGATCGTCGTCGCCGGCTACCCAGTCCTCACCGCACTGCGGCGCATAGCGCGCAAGGCAGTCTTCGTCCCTTCCGTGACGTTCGCCCCATCGAGCGGAAGCTGACATGCGCATCACGATGCTCGGCACGGGATCAGCCGACGGATGGCCGAATGCCTTCTGCGAGTGCCCCTCGTGCGAGCAGATGCGGGCCGAAGGCCATCACCGTTCGCCTTCGTCGGCCCTGATCGACGGAGTGCTCCTCGTCGACTGCGGCCCGACCGCCCAGCATGCGGTAGGTCGCGCTGGGAGCTCGCTGGCCCAGGCCCGGGACATCCTGATCACCCACGGCCATCCCGATCACCTGCACCCGGCGATCTTGCTGTCGCGGCAATGGATTCGCGGAGGGCCCGTCCTACGCCTGTGGGGGCCATCGAACGCCCTGGAAACCTGCCGTGACTGGCTCGCGCCCGACGCACCCGTCGAACTGCATGCCGTGACTGCCGGGGAGGCCTTCGCGCTCGACACGCAGGCGGGCACCTACGCCATCGAGGCAATCGCTGCCGCGCATGGCCACGGCAATGGCGACACCTTCGCCGACGAGGCACTGCTCTATGCGATCACCGGACCCGACGGGCATCGCCTGCTCTACGCGACGGACACGGGAGTCCTGCCTGCTGTGAGCCTGCGCCAGGTCAGCGGCCGCTTCGACGCCGTGCTGGTCGAGGAGACATTCGGCACCAAGGACGACCACGGCCATGGCCACCTCGACCTCACCAGCCTGCCGCGCATGCTCGAGGGCATGCGCGGCGCAGGTTGGGTCGACGATGCGACCGACGTCGTCGCCATCCACCTGAGCCACCACAATCCCCCGCCGGCGCTGCTGCGGCCGGCGCTCGCCAGCATGGGAGTGCGCATGGTCGACGACCTCGACGTGATCCAGACGCGCACGGCGGGGCACGGGCATCACTCCTTCATCACCGGCGGTGCCCGTTCGGGCAAGTCCCGCCTTGCCGAGGAGCGTGCTGCCGCCTATCCGCACGTCACCTACGTGGCGACGGCGCGCAGCCGCGCGGATGACCCGGAATGGCAGTCCCGGGTGCGCGAGCATCGCGAACGCCGTCCCGATCACTGGACGACTGTCGAGACCATGGACCTGCAGCAGGCCCTGCGGGACGCTCGCGCGGGGACAGCCGTCATCGTCGACTGCCTGACCATGTGGCTCACGCAGGTCCTCGACGACCTCGGCGCGTGGGTCGACACGGGCTTCAGCGAGGCCGATCCCCGCCTGCAGGAGGCCTTCGGCTCACTGACGCGAGCCCTGCGCGCGTGCCAGGCGGACGCATTCGTCGTGAGCAACGAGGTCGGCTCCGGGCTGGTGCCCGACACGGCCTCGGGCCGGCTGTTCCGCGACTGCCTCGGGCAGCTGAACGCACGTGCCGCGCAGGCATGCGACACGTCCTATCTCGTCGTCGCCGGACAGGCGCTTGCACTACGCCCATCGGGACCACCGCCTCGCCCCGCGACCAAGGACACGCCATGACCGCGATCCCTCCGACAGGCGCCATCCCCCCAACAGACTCCAGTGCCCGGGCCGCGGCCCTCTCACGCCAGGCGCAGCTGACCAAGCCGGCAGGCGCGCTCGGCCGGCTGGAGGCGCTCTCCGCCTGGGCCTGCGGCGTGCAGGGCACCTTCCCGCCCGAGAGGTTCGGCTCGCCGGTCGTGGCGATCTTCGCCGGGGACCACGGGGTAGCGCGCACAGCGGGTACGTCGGCGTATCCGCCCGAGGTCACCGCGCAGATGGTCCTCAACTTCCTGGCAGGCGGCGCGGCTGCCAATGTGCTGGCACGGCGGACAGGTGCACGCGTCGAGGTCGTCGACGTGAGCGTCGACGCCGACGCCGGATACGCCGATTCGCTCGCACCGGGTTTCGCGGCCACCCGCATTCGCCGGTCGAGCGGCTCCATCGACCGCGAGGACGCCATGTCGCCGGAGGAGTGCCGGCTGTCCGTCGAGCTAGGCCGCGCAGTCGCCGACCGGCTCGTCGACGAGGGCGCAGACATCCTCATCCCCGGCGACATGGGCATCGGCAACACGACCCCGGCCGCTGTCCTCATCGGCCTGCTCACCGGCGGGACCGCAGCTGAGGTCACCGGGCGCGGCACGGGGGTCGACGACCCGACCTACGCACGCAAGGTGAGTGTCGTCTCGGCCGCGATGCACCGAGGCATCGGGCACGTGAGCGACGCGGACGCCCTGCTTCGCACGGTCGCAAGCCCCGACATCGCAGCGATGAGCGGATTCCTCGAGCAAGCTGCACGCCGCCGCACGCCGGTCGTCCTCGACGGGGTCGTCTCGTGCGCGGCGGCGCTCGTGACCCGGCTGCGCGCACCCGGCGCAGAGGCCTGGTGGGCGGCCGGGCACGTGTCGACTGAGCCGGCCGCCCGCAGGGCCCTGGAAGCACTGCGCCTCGAGCCCCTCATCGACCTGGGATTGCGCCTGGGCGAGGGCACGGGGGCATTGCTCGCACTCGATGTCCTCGATGCCGCCATACTCACGCTGAACGAGATGGCGACCTTCGAGTCCGCCGGCGTCAGCGACAAGGGCGCCGGCACCGACACCGCCACGCATCAGGAGGGATGACCAGCAGGTGCGCGACACTGACGGCGACCGACTGTGCTGGGGCACGCTGACGCGCGTGCCCGTACGCGCGCCGGAGATCGTCGACGCGCACTCCGCCGGGGGTGCCATGCTCTCCGCGCCGCTCGTGGGCGTCGCACTGGGAGTCGTGGCCGGCGCCATCGCCTGGGGCACGTGGGCGGTGCGCCCGGATGCCCTGGGTGCCCTGCTTGGTTCCGTCCTCGCCCTGGCCTTCGTCGCATGGGCGACGCGGGCCATCCATCTTGACGGCCTTGCCGACACCGTTGACGCTCTCGGCAGCGGCCAGCCCGCCGAGCAGGCGCTCGCGATCGCGCGCAGGTCCGACATCGGTCCCTTCGGCGTGGTCGCGCTCGTGCTGGCGCTGGCCATCGACGCAGTCGCAAGCGCGGGTGCAGTCGGGGCCGGCACGGCGATGCTCGCGTTCGTCGTTGCGCTCGTCAGCGGCCGCCTCATGCTCCCTCTCGCGTGCATCAAGGGGATCCCCGCTGCCCGTGCCGACGGCCTGGGAGCCGCGGTAGCCGGCAGCGTCCACGCCGGAGCTGCAGCAGCCGTGGTCATCGGCTGGACACTCATCATCACGATCACTGCCGCCGCGATCGGCGGCGACGAGCGAGGCCGGTGGATCATCGCGAGCGTGAGTGCGCTGCTAGGCGGCCTGGTGGCCGGGTCAGTGATGCTGCTTGTCGCACGGCGCAGGCTCGGC
>CAYFLP010000159.1:0-5729 GCA_964344045.1 uncultured Bifidobacteriaceae bacterium | reverse complement strand
GGCGCCACATCAGCCAGGCGATCACGAGTGCGCCTGCGACCAGGGCCACCACCGATACGGCGTAGAGGGGGCCGGAGTCGATGCCGACTGCGCTCATGGCTGCACGCCATAGGCCGAACCACACCAGGTGGGTCATGTACAGCGAGTAGGAGATGAACCCGCCGAGCACCAGGGCACGGGTCGACAGGAATCGCGACAGCCCTCGCCGTGACAGGGCGAGGGCGGCAATCCATGCGATGAGAAGGGGGACGAGCAGCAGGTGGTAGTAGGGCGGCAGCGGCTCGGCATCGCCGGTCAGGCCCGACCCGGGCGGCTGGGCGGCAGGCAGCTGGCCCAGGAACCACGCGCCCGCGACCACCGCGATCGGCAGCGCGACAGCGAGGATGCTGGCGACGCGCTCGGTCCGGGCACCGGGTGTCGCGTCGGTGCGGCCGGCCAGCAGGCGCAGTACTACCAAGTAGGCGACGGCGCCAGCGGTGAACTCCGTGAGGATGCGGTAGGTCGAGCCCCAGTGATCGGTGTAGTAGGGATCGCCCGTGGTGAGCCCGTAGGCCATCAGGGGCGCGAGCACCGCGCACCAGGCGATGACCAGGCCCCAGGTGGGGATCCGGCGGTAGGCGAAGGCGATCACCAGGATCAGCAGCGGGAAGAGCAGGTAGGCCAGCCATTCCATCGACAGCGACCACGCCACGAAGTTCCATCCGCGCTGCGGGCTGGGCCCCCACTCCTGCACCAGCAGGAGGTTCTTCGCGAAGTCGACCGGGTTGAGCCAGTCGCGTGCCAGGGCATCGCCCGTGACCTTCGCCTGCGCGACGACGGCAATGCCTGCGATGACGAGCATCACCAGGTGGACCGGATACACGCGTGCCAGCCGGAGCCACCAGAAGTCCAGCGTGCCCCGTGCGCGCAATGCTGGGCCAAGGCGCGTGAGGTAGGTGTGCGTCAGGATGAAGCCCGAGAGCGCGAAGAACAGGTCGACGCCCAGGCGGCCGACGCGCAGGGTATCGGCGAAGACTGGAATACCCAGCAATCCCAACGTGTTCAGCGGCCCCTGCAAGTGGTACAGGAGGACCCATGCGGCGGCTACGAAGCGAATGCCGGTGAGCTGCCGGATGAATACGTTCACGCGCCGATCGTGTCACGCAACTAGGCTGCGGTGCGTGAGGGACACCCGCCTATTGCAGGGCCTCCTGCTCTCGCGCTCGGACGTCGATCGCGCGGCCCATCGACGTGCCGATGCCGACTGGCTGGCACTGGCACTGCAGGCCGACACCACCTGCGTCATGTGGGTCAGCGGGGGCGATGCTGCCGTGACCACTGCGGGTCCGGGCATGCGGCTGGTGCTCTCGCCGGTTCCTGCCGATGCGGACGACCTCACCTTCCTGGGCGTAGACCCGGACGGCACCGCCTACTTCTGTGCCCATGTCGGCGTCGATGCCCGCGAGGCGATGGCGCCGGGTGCTTCCTGGGTCACCTTGCGCGACGGCGGCGAGTACCTCGACGACCGCGAGGCCGGTCTCATGGTCTCGGCCGTGGCCCTCGACAACTGGCGCGCGGCGACCCGCCGCTGCGGCGAGTGCGGCGGCGAGCTAGCGATGGTGCAGTCGGGCTGGGCGATGCGGTGCGAGGCGGACGAGCGCGAGCTCTTCCCTCGCTCGGACCCGGCGGTGATCGTCCTCCCGCGCACGCGCGATGACCGCGCCCTGCTCGGCAGGCACGTGAACTGGCCGGAAGGACGGATGTCGACCTTCGCCGGCTTCGTCGAGGCGGGGGAGTCCGCCGAGGCCGCGCTGCGGCGCGAGCTCGAGGAGGAGACCGGCGTGGTCGTTGGTTCCGCCGAGGACGATGTCGTCTACCTCGGCAGCCAGCCGTGGCCCTTCCCCTGGTCGCTCATGCTCGGATACCACGCGTGGACCGACTCGACAGACCTGAGCCTGGGCGAGGACGAGATCGCCGAGGCGCGCTGGTTCACGCGGCAGGAGCTACGCGATGCGATGGACGCGGGCGAGGTGCGCCTTCCCCCGCCGATCTCGATCTCGCGACGGCTGATCGAGCGCTGGCTGGCCGAATAGCCGTTCAGGCCAGGCCGAGCTGGGCCTTCACCTGGGCAATCGACGGATTGGTCATCGCCGTGCCATCGTCGAAGACGACAGTCGGCACGGTCTGGTTGCCGCCGTTGACCGACTCGACGAAGGCCGCCGCCTGCGGATCGGCCTCGATATCGACCTCGTCGAAGGCGATGCCCTCGCGGGCGAGCTGGGCCTTGAGCCGCTGGCAGTAGCCGCACCACACGGTGGAGTACATCCTCATGGGGGCACGGTACCTGTCAGGGCTGGGAGGTAGCGTGCGGATGTGACTGATCACGGGGGCCTCGACGCCCTTGCCGGGCTCGACGACGAGCAGCGTGCTGCCGCGCTGTCGCTCGAGGGGCCGGTCGTGATCCTCGCCGGGGCGGGCACCGGCAAGACCCGTGCGATCACCCATCGCCTTGCGCACGGGGTCGCCACGGGCGCATTCGACCCGCGCCGCACCCTCGCGGTCACCTTCACCAGCCGGGCGGCGGGCGAGATGCGCTCGCGACTGCGCTCGCTGGGCGTCGATGGGGTGCAGGCGCGCACCTTCCACTCGGCCGCCTTGCGCCAGCTGCGCTACTTCTGGCCCTCCTGGTCGGGCACGGCGTTCCCCGAGCTCATCGCATCGAAGGCGCGCCTTGTCGCCGAGGCGGCGGCGCATGCCGCCGTCGCCGCACCGGGCGGTGGCCAGCGGGATGCCGCGTTCGTGCGCGATGTCACGTCGGACGTCGAGTGGGCGAAGGTCAACATGATCACGGGCAGCCTCGCGACCGTCGAACGCATCACCAGCGCGGCCGCATCGCTCGGGCGAGAGCTCACGGTCGAGCCCGCCGACCTTGCCCTCGTGATCGCCAGGTTCGAGGAGATCAAGGCCGATCGGCACGTCATCGACTTCGAGGACGTCCTCAGTGTGCTGGCCGGGATCCTCGTCGAGCGGCCGGATATCCGTGACGAGGTCCAGTCGGCCTACCGATGGTTCACCGTCGACGAGTACCAGGACGTCAACCCCCTGCAGGACATGCTGCTGGCCCAATGGCTCGGCGAGCGCGACACCCTGTGCGTCGTCGGCGATCCCGGCCAGACCATCTATTCGTTCACGGGCGCATCGCCGGCGTACTTGCTCGGCTTCCGCGAGCGCTTCCCCCAGGCCACGCAGGTGCGGCTCGTGCGCTGCTATCGCAGCACTCCTCAGATCGTGGGCCTGGCGAACGCGATCACCTCGTCGGCCGCGAGCGCGCCGGCGGGCACGGGCACCCTGGCGCCGTTGATGCTGGCATCGCAGTGCCCGCCCGGCCCAGACGTCGTCGTCGATGCCTGGGCGGATGATGTGGAAGAGGCCACGCAGGTTGCCAGCCGCGCACGCGCATTGATCGCTCAGGGCACGCCAGCGCGCGACATCGCCGTGCTGTTTCGCACGAATGCGCAGTCAGAAGCCCTCGAGGAGGCCTTCGCCGAGAATGGCATCCCCGTCGTGCTACGGGGCGTCGAGCGCTTCTTCGACCGCCCGGAGGTGCGCCAGGCCATGACCTTGCTGCGCGGTGCCGCGCGGGCGACGGGCGCATCGGGCGACCTGCAGGCCGATGTCGCCGGCGTCCTGTCGACCATGGGGTGGACCTCGGAGCCTCCGCGCACGGCAGGCGCCGTTCGCGAGCGGTGGGAGTCGCTGTCGGCACTCGTCTCGCTGGCCCAGGAGCTCGCGCCGGCCCTCGAGGGATCGCTCGAGGGCTTCGTCGCCGAACTGTCCGCGCGGTCGGAGGCACAGCATGCGCCGACGGCTGACGGGGTGGTCCTCGCCTCGATCCACGCGGCGAAGGGCCTGGAGTGGAACACGGTATTCGTCGTCGGCTGCAGCGAGGGCCTTATCCCGCTCCAGTTCGCCACCACTGCCGAGCAGCGCGAGGAAGAGCGCAGGCTGCTCTACGTGGCCGTCACCCGTGCCGCCCAGCGGCTCTACCTGTCGTGGGCCAGGGCCCGACAGCCAGGTGGCCGTGCGAGCAGGCAGCCCAGTGAGTTCCTCGTCGAGGCGCTCGCCAGCTCGGGCGCGCCCGCGGCAGCCCGGGGTGCCGTCTCGCGCCGTCCGGGGCAGGCGAAGGCCGAGCGCAAGCGCGGCGGGCCGGCGCGCTGCCGCATCTGCCGCAAGGGCCTGATCACCGGGCCCGAGCGCACCGCAGGGCGCTGCCGCACCTGCCCGTCCGACATCGACGAAGGCCTGCTCGAAGCCCTGCGCGAGTGGCGCACCGTGCAGTCGCGCGAGCGCGAGGTCCCTGCCTACGTGATCTTCACGGACGCCACGCTCATGGCCATCGCCGAGGCGCGCCCGGCGAGCGACGAAGAACTCCTGTCGATCTCCGGCATTGGCCCGCGCAAGCTCGAGGAGTTCGGCGACGACGTGCTGCGGCTGGTCACGCGGCCCGCCTGAGCGTCAGGCCCGGAACCCCGGTGCCCAGCGTTCGAGCTCGCTCCTGATCGAGACCGTCGCCTCTAGCTGGCACAGCACGCCCACGCAGCCCAGCCACACGCGGTGGATGAGGGCATACGAGGGCGGCAGGTTGAGCTTCAGCCCGATCGTGAAGCCCGGTCCGCGAACGTCGTTGAGCCGCGTGAACTGCCCCCGCATCCACTCGCGGGTGAAGTGGAACTCCTCGCTCTGCGCGGGCTCGATGAAGGGTGCGAGGTAGTCGAGCAGTTGCTGCGCGTCGATCGAGATGCCCGGGCGCACGAATCCCTCGCGGCGCAGGCCGTCGAGCACGGTCTGCGCATCGCCCGTCATGGCGATGCGCATGAGCGAGCCCATGGCGACCGGGAGCCCGTCGGGCAGCCGGTTGACCGCGCCGAAGTCGAGCACGCACAGGCGCCCGTCGGGAGTGATGCGGTAGTTGCCCGGATGCGGATCGGAGTGCAGCAGCCCGGCACGCTCGGGGCCGCTGAGCAGGAAGCGCGCATACAGCTCGCCGATGCGGTCGCGCTCGTCCTGGGTGCCTTGCGCGATGACCTGCGACAGCGGGATGCCGTCGACCCACTCGCTGACGATGACGTGCGGAGCTGCAGCGAGAACGTGCGGCACCAGGAAGTCCCGGTCCCCTTCGAAGGCCGCGGCGAACGTGCGCTGGTACTGCGACTCCTGCAGGTAGTCGAGCTCCTCGAGAGCCCGCTCCCGCAGCTCGTCGACCAGTGGCTTGATGTCGAGGCCAGGGATCCATGCGGCGAAGAGCTTTCCCATCCGCGCCATCTGGTTCAGGTCCGACACCAGGGCCTTGTCGGCACCGGGGTACTGCACCTTCACCGCGACCTCGCGCCCGTCATGCCATACGGCCTTGTGCACCTGGCCGATGGAGGCCGCGGCGGCAGGGGTGTCGTCGAAGGACATGAACCGCGTGCGCCAGTCCTCGCCGAGCTCATCGGCGAGGATCGCGTGGATGCGGTCGGCGGGCATGGCGGGTGCGGCATCCTGCAGCTTGGTGAGCGTCGCGCGGTAGGGCCCGGCGATGTCCTCGGGCAGCGCTGCCTCGAAGATGCTCATCGCCTGGCCGAGCTTCATCGCCCCGCCCTTGAGCTCGCCCAGCACCTTGAACATCTGCTCCGCCGTGCGCGCCTGCAGTTCGGCAGCGACTGCCTCGGCCGGTGCGCCGCCGACGCGGCGCCCGAGTCCCCAGGCAA
>CAYFLP010000158.1:0-5754 GCA_964344045.1 uncultured Bifidobacteriaceae bacterium | reverse complement strand
AGGACGCCATCGGCCGCACCTGGCAGATGTCGACGATCCAGGTCGACTTCAACCTGCCCGAGCGGTTCGGCCTGGAGTACCAGTCGGCCGACGGCACCCGTCAGCGCCCGGTCATGATTCACCGCGCGCTCTTCGGCTCCATCGAGCGGTTCTTCGCGGTGCTGCTCGAGCACTACGCAGGTGCGTTCCCGCCGTGGCTGGCACCCGTGCAGGTGGTGGGCATCCCCATCACCGACGCGCACATTCCTTACCTGGCAGACGTCGCGGCGCGATTGCGGGCGCGCGGGATCCGCGTCGAGATCGACTCGGCCGACGACCGCATGCAGAAGAAGATCCGCAATGCCCAGCGGGCGAAGGTTCCCTACATGCTCATCGCGGGCGACGAGGACGTAGCCGCGGGCGCGGTGTCCTTCCGCTACCGAGACGGCACGCAGCGCAATGCGGTCGCAATCGATGATGCGATCGAGGAGATCGTGGCTGCAGTCGAGTCTCGGCAGCAGGTCTGACATGTCCGACTCGTGGGACAGGCTCTACACCCCGCACCGCATGGTCTACCTGCGCGGCGAGGGCAAGCCGGACAACCACGATGCGGGGGAGCAGTGCCCCTTCTGCCGGGCACCGCACCTGCCCACGGATGACGGCCTAGTCGTCGCGCGCGGGGACGAGGTCTATGCGGTGCTCAACCTGTACCCGTACAACTCGGGGCATCTCATGGTCTGCCCGTACCGTCATGTCGCGGACTACTCCGAGCTCACCGCGCCGGAAGTCGCCGAGCTCGGTGCCTTCACCCAGCAGGCGATGCGGGTGATCCGTGCGGTGTCGGGAGCCCATGGCTTCAACATCGGCATGAACCAGGGCGAGGTGTCCGGGGCCGGCATCGCCGGGCACCTGCATCAGCATGTGGTGCCGCGCTGGGGCGGCGACACCAACTTCCTGCCGGTCATCGGCGGCACCAAGGTGATCCCGCAGCTCCTCGAGGACACGCGCGCCCTGCTTGCCGAGGCATGGAACGAGTAGTCATGGCAGGCTGGCCCGCATGGCTACCTTCCTGACCTACGACGAAGACCGTTCCCGCATGTTCCTCGACGTCTTCGGCGTTCGCATCCTTCGCGTCAACGACGCCGATCACGACCTCGTCATGGCTGACGTTCTGGGCGACCAGACTGCCGAGCGCGGGCGCATCGTCGCGGAGCCGCCCGCCGATGATGCGGCGGCCTCGCAAGGAATGGGCGCGTGGCACATCAACGGCGTCAACGAGTTCGAGACCGTGCTGAGCGGCGAGGGCATCGTCGAGTTCATCACCGACAAGGGCCCGATCGCCGTCCTGCTCGAAGCGGGCGACGTCATGGCCGTCGAGCGCGCCGAGCACCGCTACCGCCCGCTGACCCACCAGGAGTGGGCGCTGCGCTTCGCGGGGGACGACCTCGGAGCCGTCGACACCGGACGGCCGTCCGGCCCCTGGCCGAAGGTTCCCTGAGCCCCGGCGCGCGAACTACTTGGCGTTGGCCTCGTCGATGATCCGCTTGGCCACGTTGCCGGGCACCGGTGCGTAGCCCGCTGACTCGCGCGTGAACTCGCCGGTGCCGTGCGTGATGCTCCGGATGTCGATCGCGTAGCGCGACACCTCGGTCTCGGGCACATCGGCAACCAGTTGCGAGCGCCCGCCGGGCAGCGAGGTGGTGCCCTTGATCAGGCCGCGACGGCTGGAGACATCGGAGATGACTGCGCCGATGTGCTCGTCGGGCGCGACGACAGTGAGGGTGACGATCGGCTCGAGCAGGCTCACCTCCGTGCGCGCGGCAGCGTCCTTGAGGGCCATTGCTCCCGCGGTCTGGAAGGCCATGTCGGACGAGTCGACGGTGTGGAACTTGCCGTCGAGCAGGGTCACCTTGATGTCGACGACCGGGAACCCGGCCGCGACCCCGAGGCCCATCTGGGCGCGCACGCCCTTCTCCACCGACGGGATGAAATTGCGCGGCACTGCCCCGCCGACGATCTTGTCGACGAACTCGAAGCCTGAGCCGGCCGGCAGGGGCTCGACCGTGATGTCGACGACGGCGTACTGCCCGTGCCCGCCGGACTGCTTCACCAGGCGGCCGTTGCCGCTCGATGCGCCGGCGAAGGTCTCGCGCATGGACGGACGCAGCTCCGCGCCGTCGACCTCGACGCCGAATCGCGTGCGGATGCGGTCGAGCACGAGATCGGCATGGGCCTCGCCGAGGGTCCAGAGCACGATCTGCCCCGTCTCCTCGGGATGCTCGATGCGCAAGGTGGGATCCTCGGCCACGATGCGCGCGAGCGCGCTTCCGAGCTTGTCGTCGTCGCCCGCGCTGTGCGGCTTGATTGCCATTGGCAGCAGGGGCTCGGGCATGTGCCAGGGCTCCATGAGCAGGGGGTTGTCCGGAGCGGAGAGCGTGTCTCCCGTCTCGGCACGGGTGAGCTTGCTGACCGCGACGATCGTGCCCGCGATCGCCGAGGCGATCTCGCTGAGGTCGCTGCCGACCGCGAGCGAGAGATGCCCGATGCGCTCGTCGACATCGTGGTCCTCGTGGCCGGTGCCGGGAGTGAAGTGGCCGGAGACGTGCACGGTCGCATCGCTCGCCAGGGTGCCGGAGAAGACGCGGAGGATCGAGACCTTGCCGACATAGGGATCCGACGTGGTCTTGATGACCTCGGCGACGAGGGGCCCCGCGGGATCGGCGGCGATGGGAGCGGCGGGGGAGCCGTCGACCTTCGTGACCATGGGCAGCGGATGCTCGACCGGCGAGGGGAAAGCGCGTGCGATGAGGTCGAGGATCAGCTCGGAGCCGACTCCAGCCGCCGTCACGGCATGGCCCATCACCGGATGGAAATGGCCGCGTGCGACGGCCCTCTCCAGGTCGGCCGTGAGCATGTCGATGCCCACGTGCTCGCCGCCGATGAACTGCTCCATGAGGGCTTCGTCCTCGGACTCGGTGACGACGCCCTCGATGAGGGACCCCCGCTCGGACTCGATGAGCTCGCGATGGCGATCCTCGGCCTCGGTCACGGAAACGGACCCGCTGGACCAGTCCCAGATCTGCTCGTCGAGCAGGTCGATGAAGCCGGCCACCACGCCGTCGTCGCCGTGGACGGGCAGGAACAGGGGCAGCACCCCGCCGCCGCCGACGAAGACGCGCTGGCACACCGCGACGGTCTCGTCGAAGTCAGCGCGGTCCTTGTCGAGGTTCGTGACGACGACCGCGCGCGGCATGCCCACTGCCTCGCACTCGTCCCACAGGCGGGCGGTCGAGGAGTCGACTCCGTCGACCGACGACACCACGAACAAGGCCGCGTCCGCGCCCCTGAGCCCGGCGCGCAGGTCGCCCATGAAATCTGCGTATCCGGGGGTGTCAAGCAGGGTGATCGTGGTGCCCTTCCAGGCGACCGTGGCAACGCTGAGGCCCACCGAACGCTGCTGGCGGATGGCGACGGGATCGCTGTCGCCCACCGTGGTGCCGTCCGCGATGGAGCCGCGGCGGGAGGTCGCGCCGGCGGCGAGCAGCAAGGACTCCATCAGGCTGGTCTTGCCCGACCCCGCTGGTCCGACGAGGACGACATTGCGAATCGCCTCGGGGGTGGTGGGTGCGCTCGCGGCGGCGCGCGGGGCCTTCTTGTCTGCCATGGTGTCCTCGCTGCTAGTAGGTGGACCCCAGCCTGCCCGCCGGGCGTACCCGCAGACTACGGCCCAAGGTCCCTCGTGGCCCGTGCGTTCGGCCGGCAGACGGGGGCGCTCCGGTAGTGTGCGAGCGTGCTCAACAATGCCTCGGCCCGCAAGGCGATTGCAGGCGTTGTCGAGCCCCCCGCCCGGCTGCTCCTGGCCATGCACGTATCGCCGGATGCCGTGACCGTGGCCGGCACGGTCGGCGCTGTCGCAGTAGCGCTCATCTGCCTGCCGCAGGGCTGGTTCATCGCTGCCGTGCTGCTGCTTGCAGTGCTGGCCCTGAGCGACCTCCTCGACGGGACGATGGCCCGCATGCGCGGCACGTCGGGGCCGTGGGGGAACTTCCTCGATGCAACGCTGGACAGGGTCTCCGACGGGGCCATCTTCGGCGGCCTCGCCCTGTACGGGGCGTTCAACGACCAGCCGTGGGTCACGGCGGCCGCGACCCTTGCTCTCGTCACGGGCCAGGTGACCTCGTATTCCAAGGCCCGTGCCGAGGCCGTCGGCGCCACGGCCAATGTGGGCATTGCCGAGCGTGCCGAGCGGCTCATGCTCGCGGGCGTCGCCGTCCTGCTGGCGGGATTCGGCGTCCCGTACGTGCTGCCTGCGGCCCTATGGCTGCTCGGTGCGCTGGGCCTCGTCACGATCGCGCAGCGGGTGCTCGAGGTGCGGCGCCAGCTGAAGCCGCGCGGCGACCAGCCCGGCACCGGTGGCTGAGGCGCGCGGGCTGCGCCGGCAGACCACCGACGCAGCGACCGAGTGGGCCTTCACGGCGGGCTGGCGCCTGGTGCGACTGCTGCCCGAGCCTGCTGCGCGTGCCGCGTTCGACCAGGTCGCCGACGCCTCATGGCTTCGCCGAGGCGAAGGTGTCGTGCAGCTCGAGCGCAACCTCCGCCGCGTGTATCCCGAGCTCGACCCGCACCAGCTGCGGCTCGTGAGCCGCGACGCCATGCGCAGCTACATGCGCTACTGGTGCGAGGCCTTCCGCCTTCCGGCCATGTCGCAGCAGCGCATCCGCGATGGCTTCGTCCTGTGGGGCGAGCACGTGCTCGACGCAGCGATGGCCAGTGGCTCGGGCGCGATCATGGTCGTCAATCACGGTGGCAACTGGGACATGGCCGGGGCCTGGGCGGCGCAGCGCTACGGCGCCGTGACGACCGTCGCCGAGCGGCTGAAGCCGGAGGCGATCTTCCAGAAGTTCCTCGCCTACCGGCAGGCCCTCGGCATGGAGATCTTGCCGCTGGGGGAGGCGAGCACATTCCGCTCCCTGGCCGACCGGCTGCGCGCCGGCGGGCTCGTCGCGCTCGTGGGCGATCGCGACATCAGCCGCAACGGCGTCACCGTCGACCTGCTGGGACGCCCGGCATCGCTGCCCGCGGGGCCGGCCCTGCTGAGCCAGCTGACGGGAGCGCCGCTGCATCCGGTCACCTTGTGGTTCGAGGGCCCGACCGCCATGGGCGAGGTCGGCCCACGCATCACCGTGCCCGACGGCACCCGCGAGGAGCGCACTCGTGCGATGACCCAGGGCGTCGCGGACTGGTTCAGCGCAGGTCTCCACGAGCATGGCGTCGACTGGCACATGCTCCAGCCGGTCTGGACATCGGACTTGCACGGGGGCGCGAGATGAAGGTGGGCCTGGTCTGCCCGTACTCCTGGGACGTTCCCGGGGGAGTGCGCACGCACGTCGACGACCTCGCGCATGCGCTGCGCGATCACGGCCACGAGGTGAGCGTCCTCGCCCCGGTCGACAATGCCGAGGACCTTCCCGACTACGTCGCGGACGGAGGACGGCCCGTCGCCGTGCCCTACAACGGCTCCGTTGCCCGGCTGAGCTTCGGCGTGAAGGCAACCAGGCGGATCCGCCGCTGGATCCGCGAGGGCGAGTTCGACGTGGTGCACGTGCACGAGCCCGTCGCGCCAAGCCTGTCGCTCCTGACGCTGTGGATCGGCCGGGGCCCGATGGTCGCGACCTGGCATTCGTCGCACGAGCGGTCGCGGATCCTCAACGCCGGCTATTACGTCGCCCAGACGGCGATGGAGAAGGTGAGTGGGCGCATCGCCGTGAGCGAGGA
>CAYFLP010000157.1:0-5787 GCA_964344045.1 uncultured Bifidobacteriaceae bacterium | reverse complement strand
CGCTTGCAGAACGCCCACCGCACATAGGGCCGGCCGATGGACGGGTCGTCGCAGAACACCTCATGCGGGATCGCGACGACCCCGGCCCGCTGGGGCAGGTCGCGGCAGAAGGCGAGGCCACTGTCGTAGCCGAGGGGGCGCACGTCGGTGGTGAGGAAGTAGGTGCCCTGTGACATGACGATGCCGAAGCCGAGCTCGGCCAGGCCGCCGGCGAGCAGGTCGCGCTTGGCCGACAGTGCGGTGCGGAACTCGCGGAAGTACTGGTCGGGCAGGCCGAGGCCGTGCGCGATGGCCGGTTGGAACGGACCGCCGGACACGTACGACAGGTGCTGGCGTACGACACGCACCGCGGAGATCAGCTCGCGCGGACCGGACGCCCAGCCCACCTTCCAGCCGGTGAACGAGAACGACTTGCCGCCGGAGCCCACTGTGACGGTGCGCTCGAACATTCCGGGCAGGGTGGAGATGGGCACATGCTGGTGATCGTCGAACCACAGGTGCTCATAGGCCTCGTCGGACAGCACGATGAGGTCATGCGCGATGGCAAGGCGCGCGACCTCAGCGAGCTCGGCCGGGGTGAAGACGATGCCCGTGGGATTGTGCGGCGAATTGAGCAGGATCAGGCGCGTGCGCGGGGTGATCGCGGCGGCGAGCGCAGCGAGATCCGGGCGCAGGGCCGGCCCCGCCATGGGCACGCCGATCCGCGTCCCATGCGCCAGGGAGATGCCCGCGGAGTAGATGTCGAACCAGGGTTCGAAGACGATGACCTCGTCCCCCTGGTCGACGAGCGCGAGCAGAACCGACTGGATGACCTCCGATGCGCCCGTGCCGACGACTACTTCCGTCGCGGGGTCGACCTGCAGGCCGTAGAAGCGTTCCTGGTGTGCGGCGATCGCCTCGCGCAGCAGCGGCAGGCCGTGCGGTGGCGGGTACTGATTGCCGGTGCCGTCCTCGATCGCGCGAATGGCGATCCGCTTGAGCTCCTCGGGACCGTCGGTATCGGGGAAGCCCTGGCCGAGGTTGATCGCGCCGACTTCGCGGGCGAGTGTCGACATCTCGCCGAAGATCGACACGGAGTGCTCGGCCATGCGCGGCACGAGCGGCGGCTGGCGGCGGACCATGAGCCGACCTTAGACGCTGCGCGATGGGTAGCGTTGAGTCATGCCGACCGCGCAAGCCTTCCCGTCCTGGGATCCCGTCGGCCCGGCCGTGCAGCCGCTGCCCCCGGCTGCGATGACCGTGCTCGCCGACGTGGTGGCTCCTGCGGCGTCCGAGACCGACGACCATGGCGTCCCGCGCTCGCACCTGGACGCACTTGCCGGTGCGGGGCTGCATGGCTCGCCCCTGGCAGGCGACCAGCAACGCGAGCTGAGCGAGCTCCTTGCGGGCGCCGATGCGACCACGTGGTTCTGCTGGGTACAGCACCAGTCGCCCATGCGCATCCTCGAAGACGCACGCGACAGCGCGCTTGCCCCCTGCGCGGAGCAGCTGCGGGCGCAGTTGCTTCCTGGCATGCGCGATGGATCGATCCTCAACGCGGTGGCTTTCGCGCACGTCCGCCGGCCGGGACCACCGAACCCGGTGGCCACGCGCGTTGCCGGAGGCTGGTCGCTGACCGGGACGTTGGACTGGGTGACGTCGTGGGACATCGCCGATGTCGTCATGGTCATGGCGCAGGGCGATGGCGACCATGCGGGGGAGTTCATCTGCGCCTACCTGCCAGCGGGGCGTTCCGGCCTCGACCGCACGCAGGCCGGGCTGGACGTGGGCGAGCCGCTGCGGCTCCTGGCGATGTCCGGAACCCACACTCGCCCGCTGCGGCTGGAGGGCTTCTTCGTGCCGGACGAGCTCGTCGGCGACGTTCTCGACCGGCAGGCATGGCTGTCGGTCGATGCGCAGCGCACTGCCGACCCCAATCCCGCTGCCTTCGGAGTGGCGCGCGGTGCGATCGCCGAGCTTGCCTCCCTGGCCGAAAGCAGGTCGGACGAGGACATGGCGCAGCTGGCCGAGGCCCTCATCGCCGAATGCCGCAGCCTGCGCAGCGCGAGCTACGCGGCCATCGACAGCCCCGATCGCGAGGGCACCCGAGCCGCACGCCTGCAGTTGCGGGCCCGCAGCCTCGACCTGGCCGCGCGTGCGGCGCAGAGCGTGGTGATCGCACGTGCGGGTGCCTCCATGCTGGGCTCGGCCAGTTCGGGCCGCCGGATGCGCGAGGCGCTGTTCTTGCTGGTCCAGGCGCAGACGGCCGATACGCGTGCGGCCTCGCTCCAGCGGATGGCCCAGGCGGTGTCTGGGCATGCGTGGGAATCGTCGCCGGGATCGACGCCGGCCTAGGAGTTCGGCTTCGGCTTGATTCCGCCGGGCTTGAGGTGCGAGGTGCCCTTCCAGTTGGGCCGGACGACGATTGCCTTGGACGAACTCGTGCCGATGCTGTTGGTGGCGGTGACCGCGCAGGAGTACGTGACCTTGCGCATGCCGGTGACCGTGGTGACTCCGTCGACCGTCAGGCCCACCTTGACCTTGCCGCCCTTCTTGGGCCAGCAGGAGACCGTCTGCTCGGTGAGTGCGAGGCCACTGCCACTGCTGGGCGTCGACCACACCTGGATGCTGTGCGCATCGAGCCGGTTGACGTGCCGGATGCGGCCGGCAATGGGCACCGGTGCCGGCACCGCCGTGAGCGGAGCGGAGGTAGGCGACTGGCCGACGGGATTGCCGGAAGCGGCAGTGACCTCGTAGCTGGTTCCGTCGACGAGCCCGATCAGCACGCATGATGCGGACGATGTGCCGTTCGAGAGCGACGCAACGCAATTGGTGGTCTTGCCCGTCGCGGGGTCAAGTGCGGTGGCCGAGAAGCCGGTGACCGAGGGGTCGCCGTCGGCGGTGAATGTCACGCGCAGCGAGCCGGGCAGCGGATCGACCGTTATGGCCGGCGGCTGGGTCGGAGCCGTTGCGGCGAGTGCACCCGCACGTGCCAGGAAGTCGTAGATGCCGGCGACTCGCGTGTAGACACCGGGGCTGTGCGTCGCGCAGTCGGTGCCCCAGCTGACGATCCCGATCAGCCGCTCGCTGCCTTCCAGGGTCGCAATCAAGGGGCCGCCGCTATCGCCCTGGCAGGCGTCGATGATGTCGCCCTGGTCGTTGACGCCCGCGGCGCAGAGCATCACGTCGGGGTTGGCCTCGGACTTGCCGAAGCCCATGAAGAGGGTGTCGCCAATGGCGTAGTTCAGTCCGCGCCCGCAGGTCTCCGGCGGCATCACGATCAGCTCGCCCACGCGGAAGACCTTCGGGTACGAATTGCCGCTCGGCTCGGTGTTGCCCCAGCCGATGACGTAGGCGTGGATCCCTGCGGCCACTGCCCGGGCGGCGAGGGCCGGGTCGACCGGTGCCAGGCTCGGCGCATCGGCAAGGGGCTCGGCCAGGGTGAGCACGGCGACGTCGCTCCCGGCGCTTTGGATGTCGTAGTCGGGATGCACGTTCACCGAGCTGATGGGCACGACGGTCTGCTCGCCAGCGTTGAGGCTGGAGCCGATGGCGATCAGGATCTCGCCGGCACTCTTGGTGCGGCCGGAGTCCTGGTCGACGACGCAGTGGGCGGCGGTGACGACGGTCGACGGCGAGGTGAGCGTGCCGCCGCAGAACTGCGCGGCGAAGGGACCCCGGGACTGGTAGGCGTTCGGCTCGAGGAGAGCGACCAGGTACGGATAGGTGCCAGGCGAACTGGGAACGCCATTGACGACGCGCGGCAGGCCTGCGCGCACGTCCGGGGCGGAGGCGTGCGCCGGTGCCGCGATGGCCGCGCAGGCGGTGACCGCCGCGAGGGCGGCCAGGGCCGCGGCGATTGCCCTGAGCGGGCGCACTGGTGTCACTTAGACAGGGTACGTCGGGTTGTGCGCCTGTAGAACTGGGGACAAGGCACGTGTCCGCTGCACGGGCAGAAGCATCAGCTGGGTGCCAGGCGCGGGGGACTCAGTCGCTCTCGGCGAGCCACGCGACGAAGTCCGCGGGCGGCCGCACGATCCAGCCGCGCAGGCCGGCGATGGTGATGATGGACGGGTCGTCGGCGAACACCGTCACGGTTGCATCGGGCCATGCATCGCTGGTGGCCGGCAGGGTGGGCTCGACGAGCGCGTACTCGGCCACGCGACGCTGGCATGCGCGGTTCGCCCTGGCCACGGCTGGCAGAGCGTCGGCGGCATCGCCGACCGCGATGATGCGCAGGGGCTGCGTCCCGATCGACGGCTCGGCAATCTGGGCGTAGGCGATGCCGGCGCAGACCCGGGCGTCCCAGGCATCGTCGGGGCCGGGCACTGGCTCGATGGTGATCGCCCCTGCGGCATGCAGGGCGGCGGGCACCTGGCCGCCTTCGAGCTGGGTCCCCTGGGCGGGAAGCATGATGAGCGGCACCCGGCAACCGTACCGACCCCGTCAGTAGGCTTTCCGCATGCCGAGCACTGCGTGGAACGCACTCAAGGACCAGATCGTTGCCAAGGCCGTCGTGCACGGCAAGGTCATCCTCTCGAGCGGGCGCGAGGCGGACTACTACGTCGACCTGCGCCGCGTGACCCTTGATGCGGTTGCCGCGCCTCTCGTCGGCGACGTCATGCGCGAGCTCACCGCCGACTGGGATTACGCCGCCGTCGGCGGCCTCACGCTCGGCGCCGACCCGGTTGCCACCGCCATGCTCCACTCGGCCGCGCGTGACGGCAAGGCACTCGATGCCTTCGTGGTGCGCAAGAGCGAGAAGGCCCACGGCCTCCAGCGCCGGATCGAGGGCCCGAATGTCGCTGGGCGGCGCGTGCTCGCGGTGGAAGACACCTCGACGACCGGCGGCTCGGTATTGACTGCAGTGGATGCGCTGCTCGAGGACGGTGCCGAGATCGCGGGCGTTGCGGTGATCGTCGACCGCGGCGCCGGCCCGGCCATCATCGAGCGGGGCCTGGAGTACCGCGCTGCCTATTCGCTGGCAGACCTGGGCCTGTAGCCAGACCTGGCGTAGGAGGCCTTACGCCTGCTCGGTGGCGCGTTGCCGGCGATGCCGGAAGTACTCGATGAGCATCGGAATCACGCTGATCACGACGACGAGAATCAAGATGAGCTCGATGTGCTCCTTGACGAAGTCCACGCTGCCGAGGAAGTAGCCGGCGAGGGTGACGCCCGCTGCCCACAGCAGGGCCCCGATGGCGCTGAAGACGAGGTACTTGCGGAAGTCCATGCGCCCAACGCCGGCAACCGCGGTGATGAACGTGCGCACAATCGGCACGAAGCGCGCGAGCACGATGGCGCGGGCGCCGTACTTGTCGAAGAAGCGATGCGTGTGATCGACGTATTCCTGCTTGAACAGCCGTGAGTCTGGCTTGTTGAACAAGGCTGGCCCGGCCTTGTGGCCGATCCAGTAGCCGGTGATGTTGCCGATCAAGGCAGCTACGAACAGGATCAGGCATGCGGCAGCGATATTGATGCTGATGGCACCGGAGGCGATCACGAGTCCGGCGATGAACAGCAGCGAGTCGCCAGGCAGGAAGAAGCCGATGAGAAGCCCGCACTCGGCGAAGATGATGGCTACGACGATCCAGAAGCCGACATTGCCCCATCCTTCAAGGGTTGCCTGGATATCGGGGCCGAGAGCTTGGACAGCGCTTGTCAGGGCATGCATGGTGCTAAAGGCTATCGTCGCCACGTGGACGATCCGGTAGCGCTGGATGTGGGTGTCGGGCCGTGGGAGGGCCCGTGGCCCGACGATGAGCGCTACGACCCGCAGCTGCTCAAGGATGGCGATCGACGCAATGT